>JAJYGZ010000129.1 GCA_021790495.1 Actinomycetes bacterium | reverse complement strand
CCTTGGCTCTCGATAGACGTATTTTGCGAATGAATTTGCCATACCGCTCTCAATGCCTACCGAAGGCCGCACTCGAACGACGAGTCTCTCGGACTCATACATAGTATAAGAAAGCACTAAGAAGGCGGCACTATGGAATACATTCCTATTATGAACTGGAAGTTCGAAGTTCGAAAATGCGCCGATTTTATATAGAAAACACCCGCATTGCATTTAGTTTCGTCGCATCGGCAACGGTCTTTGGATCCATCCCCTTTAGGCCAGCGATGAACTGGCCAATCTGGCTGACAAAGTACGGGAGATTCTTTTGTCCCCGAAAAGGAACCGGAGTTAGGTAAGGCGAGTCGGTCTCGATCAGCATGCGATCCAACGGGCAGGCCTTTGCAGCTTCGGCGTTGATAGCCGAGTTCTTAAAGGTCACTATCCCCGAAAAGGAAACTACCGACTCGAATTCGAGAATTCTATTCAATTCGTCCACACCGCCGGTAAAGCAGTGAAAAATGATCGGTGTTGCAGCGAAATCCGCGAGAATCGAGAAAGTCTCCTCCCAGGCATCCCTGGTGTGTATCACGAGCGGAAGTGACAATTGATTAGCCAGTTCAATCTGGCGTATGAACACTTCTCGCTGCGATACCCGGTCTGAATAGTCGTAAAAGTAGTCCAGGCCGCACTCCCCGATCGCACGCAGCGAAGATCCCGAAGCGGTTGTTATCAGTTTTTCGAAGTCGGCGAAGTGGTCCGTTAGGGCCTCGGCCGCATCATGGGGATGGATACCTCCGGTCGCGGCGAGAGCGACTCCGGGAAATCCGGATTTAAGCTGATCCGCAACCTGCAAGGCAAGACGCGAAGTCGCCAAGGTGGTTCCAATCAAGACCAAGCCACTTATGTCGTTCTCGACGCATTCGGCCAGCGTTTTAGCGGGGTCAGGATCCTCGTGGATGTGACAGTGCGAATCGAACCAGGCGTTAGCGCTAACGGGCACGGGCTTGGCCCTTTCTCGGGAAAAGAGGCGCCGCCTTCGCGATGGTCATACCTCCCTGGTAAAGACCCACTTCGAGAGCTTGAGAGTACGAGCTTGAAATCGCAGACATTTCAAGGCCGATCGCCGCGAAGATCTTTGGCGCGGATTCCACCAGTACCGGCGAAACGAGGATCGCCACCAATCTCAGGATCTCGAGCGCGTCGCCGAGGATCGCACCGATCTCGTTGGCGTCGCGTAGTTTCCATGGCGCTCTCTCCTCAAGTGCGGCGTTAGCCATACGCACCAGAAGTTGAACCTCTTCGAGGACCTGAGCCGATCCGAAAGCGCTCCACGCACGAGACGCTCGGTCAACATGCTCCTTCACCTCGGCAAAGTCGAGCACGTTCCCCGTGGCTCGAGGAGCCACGCCACCTAACGATTTGTCAACCACGTTGGTAACGCGAGAGAGCAAGTTGCCGATGTTGTTGGCGAGATCGACGTTGTAGCGGTGCTCGAGAGCCTCGATGGAGAAATCCCCATCGGCACCCAGAGCGTGCTCGCGAAGCAAGTAGTAGCGAACCGCGTCAGCACCATAGATCCCGGCGAGATCGATTGGGTCGACGCCGTTTCCTCCCGATTTGGCCATCTTCTCGCCTTTTACCAGGAGCCAACCGTGCACGAGAACCTTCTGCGGCGGAGCGATTCCCGCCGCCATGCACATCGCTGGCCACCAGACGCAATGAAACCGGATAATGTCCTTGCCTACCAAGTGATGGGAGTGTTCCCAGAAGCGCTCATAGCCCGCGCCGTCGTATCCGATCGCGGTGAGATAGTTGATAAGCGCGTCAAACCACACGTAACAAACGTGTCGCTCATCCCAAGGCAGCGGGATCCCCCAGGAGAGCGAGGTGCGCGATATCGAGACATCTTCTAGCCCTCCCCTGATAAACGAGAGGGCCTCATTGCGGCGAAAGTCAGGGAAAACCGCCGTGGGGTCGTCGTCATACCACTTGACAAGCTGGTCCTGGAAGGCAGAAAGTCGGAAAAAGTAGTTTTCTTCCTCCATCTCGATCAGCGGACGCCGATGAACCGGACAAAGGCCATCCACTGCGTCATTTGCGGAATAGTAGGCCTCGCATGAGACGCAGTAGCTCCCCGTATAGGTGCCTAGATAGATATGTCCGTTGTCATACAGGGCCTGAAGGAACTTCCGAACCGCAACTTCGTGCCTCTTTTCGGTGGTACGGATGAAGTCGTCATAGGCAATGTCGAGCTTCTCCCATGCATCCTTAAAGCGCTGCGCATACAGATCGGTCCACTCGGTCACGCTCATCGAAGCGGCGTCGGCGGAGTCGGCTACCTTTTGCCCGTGCTCGTCCGTGCCGGTGAGAAAAAATACCTCGTCGCCGATTCCACGGTGCCAGCGAGCAAAGGCATCGGCGTTAATCATCGAATACGCATGGCCCAGGTGCGGAACGTCGTTGACGTAATAAATCGGTGTAGTAATAAAGAACTCAGTCACGAACGATCCTCAATGCAGTGCTTATTAGAAAAAGATTAGGCCGTCCAGACCGCATTTGAGCTAAGCATCCCCAGCTCCGCAAAGGAAGCAACGTCGCAATCGGGATACCAAAGCGCGATGCTACCCGCCGAGCGCTTCGTAGACCTGTGAACGTGCCAGACCCGTCAGTGACGCAATCCGTTTGGCCCGATCGCTTCGGGTCGAATCGCCATCGAGGCAAAGCTCGATCACCTGGGTAAGCAGTGAATGATCGACCTCTTCGCCCCTAGGTAACGACGATGACGGTATTATTAGCACGTACTCGCCCTTTGGTGTCACTACCCGGCGATTTTCCAAGAGCTCCGACAACGACCCCTCGATCCGCTCTTCGTATAGCTTGGTCATCTCGCGGCACAGAACCACGCTGGCCTCGTCGCCGATCAATTCCGTCAGGCTGAAGAGCACTTTCGCCACATCATGGGGAGACAGATAACCTACCAGCGCAGCATTTGCGGTCGCCGCCGCACTTAGCTGCTCCTTGAGCCACTTCCTGGCGCTTCGGACGAATCCCACGAAAAGGTAGGGCCCGTCAACTACTCCAGCCAATGCCACGGCGGCTGACTCCGCCGTCGGTCCCGGCACTACCACTACTCGGTGTCCCCCCGAAACTGCGGCTCGAACCAGGTGCGAACCTGGATCCGAAATGCTCGGCATCCCAGCATCGGTCACCAGGGCAACCTGTCTCCCCAGAATCAGCTGGTTCAAAACCTCCTGAGTGCTCTTGGCACGATCATGCTCGCTGTATCGCACCACCGCCTTGTTGAAGATTTCTAGGTGACTCAAGAGCACCCGTGACTTTCTGGTATCCTCGGCAAAAATGGTATCTACTTCGCCCAGGACTCTTTTGGCGCGATAGGTGATATCTTCGAGATTTCCAATCGGAGTGCCAACGAGATACAAGACTCCCATTTCGTTTTGGTCGTTAAAGCCTGATTTCAAGCTTGTCCCCGACGTGGAGGTCGAAATGGGAAACGAGCCGGGTCGGCACAATGACGATGGCCTCCGAACGCAGCGCAAATCCCCCGAATCGATTCGGGCTAAGGCTCCTCATCGCAACCACCACCATTTCTCGATCGCAAATCGCCACGACCACGGGTGATCGAGCGAAGAACGAGTGGGCAATATGTCTATTCATCATCACGATCGACTGATCCGCAGTCATTGTTCTCACCTGCGACCAGGGAGCCAAGTGCTTCTCGCGGGGAACTACAACGGCGGAGGAAAGGACCGTGGCGTCCTTAAGTAGCCAACTCATTGGCACCGCTCCAATTGCGGCCCGCGCGCAAGTAGCATCGCCGACGCGATGCTACTTGCTGACGTTAAAGCGAATCTCCAAGACATCACCATCGAGGACTTCGTATTCCTTCCCTTCGAGTCGAAGCTTACCTACAGCCTTAGCAGCATTCCAAGATCCCAGCTCAACCAACTCATCCCAGTGAATTACCTCAGCGCGGATAAAACCTCGCTGTAGATCGGAGTGAATCACCCCCGCACATTCGGGTGCCTTGGCTCCGGCACGGAAAGTCCAAGCCCGGGACTCCTTGTCGCCGGTGGTAAAAAATGTGCGGCGCCCGAGCAGATGATAGGCCGCCTGCGCAACGCGAGCCAAAGCGCCTTCTCCGAGACCCATTCCGGCGAGCATCTCGGCACGCCCGTCGGCATCCATCTGGGCCAATTCTGCCTCCAACTTGACCGAAACGCACAAGGCAAGCTGCCCCGAACCTAATGCCGAGGAGACTTCGTTGGCAATCCGCTCGGAATCGGCCAGCTGATCCTCTCCGATATTTACGACGGCGAAGACCGGCTTATTTGTCAAAAGAAATGCGTTTCGCAAGTTCCCAATGGTCTCTGGCGCTAAGCCGGAACGATAGATCGGCGTTCCTTCGCCGAGAATTTTCACCGCTTCGGCGAGAGCATCGACCTCTTCGGCGGCCGATTTGTCCACCCGTGCAGTTCTTTTTCGCCGATCAAGATGGGCCTCGCAGGTAGCCAGGTCTGCCATGACCAATTCGAGCTCGAGAACGCCCAGGGCATCGAGCGGATCGGCCTCGCCACCGACGTTGGTGTCTCCAAACGCTCTCACGACCAGGCATAGAGCGTCCATTTCACGAATACCGGCTAAAAATCGATTACCTAGGCCCTCTCCGCTGGCTGAACCGGCTACAAGCCCGGCGATGTCGGTAAATTCAACATGAGCGGCGACAACTTTGCGGCTGGCCGAGAGTTTGGCCAATGCATCGAGGCGCGAATCCATTACGATGGCAACGCCCGTGGCGCTCTCGGTGGTGGAAAAAGGATGCGCTGCCACCAATGCCGATCCATTGGTGAGAGCATTGAACAACGACGACTTGCCCGAATTGGCTAAACCGACCAGACCTATACGTTCCACAAAATTGCTCTTCCTATCGATCAACTACTGCGATGCCAAAAATCACCGGCATCGAGGTGGCGTGGCCGAGTCATCGCTCGGCAAGCAGCCGAAGTAAATGCTAGGGCCGAACTTTGCCAAGGTGCACAAAATGGCGTCATCGGCAAAAAGTGCTCGGCGTCTACTTCAATGGCCTGGTTGGGTAACCATGAGCGTCAGGGCAACAATGCTCATCACATCGACGACAAGGCTCCGTCTAATCAGCGATTTCGAAGGCCCCGTAATTACAGCGGCGTCGCGAGCGAAGCCATCGAGCAGCGCCAGGCGAATCTTGCGTTCAAGGGGCCAAATGCTAACCGTGACATAAAGCACCAGCAAGAGGTAGTCAGCGACCGAGATCCTTAGCCACGTGTCGCCAGATATAGCTTTGGAGGCTTGGTTTAGCACACGCAGAACGACTCCCAGAGCCCCAGTCACATAGACAAACGATCTCGCTAGCTGTCTTTTGGAGGTGAAATACCGTACCGACTCTTCGAACTGGGCTGTATCGAGCCTCACTGCATAGAATCCGCTAAGGGCGACGGATCCAAAGCCGACCAGAGCCGCTCCGGCGTGCATGAGAAGAAGTACGACATATGCGGGCTGATTGGGGTTCAAGCCGCGGCCGATCTAAGCGATTTCGCTTCGGGAAAACCACTGTGGGATCTAATCGTCATCTTTGAAGTCTCCGGTATATCTCGCCGAGCGCCTTGGCGGTCAAATCGATTTCATCAGGAGTATTGGAACGCGCGAACGAAAAACGCAGAGCGCCCTTGGCGAGTTGATGCTCGACCCCCATTGCCACCACGACGTGGCTTGGGTCCAGAGCACCAGAAGCGCACGCGGCCCCTCCGGACGCCGCGATGCCCGCCTCGTCGAGCATAAACAGCATCTCTTCGCTCGTAACTCCAGGAAGAAGCATGTGGCTTATCGCGGGCGATCGGGGCGAATTAGCCCCGGTAAAAGTCGCCTCAGGAACTTCTTGGCCGACTAAGGCTTCGAAGCGGTCCCGCAGCACACTCAATTCAGAATTCACCCCTGCATGATTCAACTGGGCCGCCTCGAGCGCAACGGTCATCGCCGCGATCGACGCGAGGTCGTGGGTACCAGGCCGGAGATCCTTTTCCTGGCTCCCGCCCAAAGAAAGAGGCCGAACCTTGGAAGTATCCTTTGCGATCAGAATGCCCGTGCCTTTGGGGCCCCCGAATTTATGCGCGCTCAGCGAAACCATGTCGCACGGCGCTACAAACTCCGCCAGATCCAATACCGTTGCCGCCTGCACCGCATCACAATGAAACAGGGCTCTTGGCGCATGCTTATGAACCATTCCGGCGAACACCGGCACTGGAAAGGTAACGCCCGTTTCATTATTGACAGCCATGATAGAAACGACACCAAGTTGCCCCGCATGCTCCTTGAGGAATCGCCTCAATCGGTCTTGGTCGATCTGCCCATCAACATCTACGGAAATAACCAATCCTCCGCGCGCCAATACCGGTGCCAGCACCGCCTTGTGCTCAACTGCGCTTGCCGCAACTAGTCCACCGGCCCGCGCGGACCCTTGAATGGCTATGTTGTTGGATTCAGTTGCGCCCGAGGTGAAAAAGACTTCGCCCGCACCACAAGCCAAGACCGCAGCAACTCGCTCGCGATAGTCGTCAAGTTGGCGCATGGCAATACGCGAATAACGGTGCGATCCTTGAGGGTTGGCGAAGAATTGCTCCGCTACCTTCAGGTACTCCGCCAACGCCGCAGGCGTCATGGGTACTGTTGAGGCGCTGTCTAGATAGACACTCACGGTCTCAATCGTAGCGTGCGAACTGCTCGGATTGGCCTACGGCGCGCGGCGCAGCCAAAGCGAAGCGAGAACGACCAAGGTGTCTCGAAAGTGCCTTTGCGATGCGGGCTACACTATTGGCGTGGTAGCGAACATCTCAGTCGCGGTAATTATCGACGCGCCTCGCGAAGCGGTCTTTGAAAACATCCGCAACGTTGAGAGTCACACCGCCTGGATGACCGACGCAAAGCAAATTACTATTGTCTCGCCGCAGCGCCAGGGAGTCGGTCTGCGCTTCACGGTCCACACCCGCCTCGGTCCCCTCGCTACGCTCGACGAGATGGAAGTGACACGTTGGGAGCCCGGACACCTGATCGGGATCGAACACCGTGGAATAGTCAAAGGTACCGGCTCCTTTACCACGGCTGATTATGGCATCGGCAAGACACTGTTCAGCTGGGACGAGCGGCTCAAGTTTCCGATTCGCCTTGGCGGGGGGCTGAGCGACGTTCCGGCACGCCTCGCACTTCAGATCGTCTTTCAACGCGATTTGAATAATTTGAAGCGAATAATCGAAGCAACCCCTTCTTAGCTGGCCGACTTGGCTAGATTTAGGACGCGCGGCGCGATGGATTTGGACGACAGCAAAACTTTTCAATGACCGACCACACAACCGAGGCTTCCTCCAAGACAAAAAGGAGAATCAATTCTCCAGTTGTCGTATTGACAATTTCCCATGCAGTTCAGCACTTTTATGCGGCCGGGATCGCGCTGACATACCCTTTTGTAATAATCGCCTTCCATACCAGCTATACCACCCTTGGCGTCTATCTCACCATCGGCGGCGTAGTAGGAGGAATGCTTCAAGGCGCGACGTGGCTGGTAAGAAAGTTCTCGACGCGAGCCGTACTCGGGACACAAAACCTCGGCTTGGCAATCGCGGCCGCACTTGGCGGCGCGTCGGCGACATTGGGAGTTTTTGGACTTTCACGAATCTTTGCGGCGTTCGTCTACTGGCCCCAGCACCCCTTGGGAAGCGCGTACCTCACCGAGCACTACCCGACCCGAAAAGCGTCGGTACTCTCCTGGCACACCATTGGTGGAACCATCGGCACCATGTCAATTCCGTTGGTTCTTTCGGTCGCCATAGCGAACTACGGCTGGCGAACGAGCTTGTACCTGCTTGGGGTACCGCTGGCTCTAGGCGGGTTTTACGTATTGCGCTTCCTTGGCGCGGACCGCGTTCAGGGCTTGGATGAAGCAGGGACGCAAAGGCCGCTAGCGGACCAATTGCGGGCTTTGGGCAATCGCTCGAGCCTTACCGTGCTGGTAACATCGGTGATTTCCGCCGCAGGTCGAGGTTTGGGCGTCCTGAGTGCGTACGTACCGGCTTTTTTACACCGCGGAACCCATATTTCGACTATCTACGTCGGCATCGTCTTCACGGTTATGAGCGTCGGGGGAATTATCGGACCCTTGATTGCGGGCCGCCTGGCCGACCGAGTAGGTCGAAAAATTACCCTCCTCACAACCTACCTCTTTGGAGCGGTCACAATTTCCATATTCGTGATGGTGGGCGATTC
>JAJYGZ010000113.1 GCA_021790495.1 Actinomycetes bacterium | reverse complement strand
AATCAATCCACGTCGTCAGCGCGCTTCCCAGGACCTCGACGGGTAAGGTGCAAAAAAATGTGGTGCGTGCCTCCCATAGCGACCTCTACCAATAGCGCGCACGCGGAGATCCTTCCAGGTACACCTCTCCCTTTTAAATCCGCGACGCGAAATTATTCGACGGAGGTAGTTCGACTTGGCGATAGGAACCTAAGCATTTCCGACACCGCGATAGATCCCATTGTGGCCGAGGCCGCGTCCGGGTCGAGGCTTGTTTATGGCCCAACTACTGCGTTGCGGGCTTGAAAAGGAATCTCAACACATCCGAACGGGTAATCACGCCGACGACGCGCTCGTTGGCGATAACCGGAAGCAGGCGCACCTTGCGATCGTGCATGAGCGTGGCGGCGGCCTCGATGGTGTCCTCCGGGGCGCAGCAGACCACCTTTTTGGTCATCGCGTCGGCCACAGTTCTCGCAAAGGCGACTCGAAGCTCGCGCTCGAAGCGAAATACCGAGGGCGGCCAGGCCCCTACGTCTCCGAGCAGGCCAAAGACCGTCGGGATATGAAGGCGGGCTCCTTCGACGAGAAGATCGTCGTCGCTCAAGATACCTAGCAGCTTGGCTTTCTCGTCCACGACAACGAGTGCTGCAATGGCGTTTTTGGAAAGTACTTCGGCGGCCTCCTGTACGCTGGCCGTGGGCCCTACCGATATCACGCTGGTATTCATGATCTCTGAGACTTTGACGGCGCCAGCATCAGGCTTTTCCGTCGAGGACTGTCCGAGGTTCATCGCGATGCTCCTTTGAGGTTTGGACTTATCCAACCAAGCGCGGAGTTCAAATCTATCGATTCGTCCAATTGACGATCGCCGCCACCTAAAAGCTAACTCAACTTGCGACGCAGCGCCAGTGGATCCCTTTCGCGGTCTTTGAAGCGTCTTGAAACCCACCTGTTTGAACTCCGGCGTCAGAGCCGTTGCGCGCTAGCTTCAGACGAAGTATCGACCAAGTGCCCACTTGAAGTTAAACGACCCTCTTTGCCGCTGCGCATCGATGGGATGGCCCAATCAGAATTGTGCGATCAGCTCCCAAGGACTTGACCTTTGCCACGGCGCGCCAGAGTCCACATTGTCCTGGGCGAATAGCCAAGGTTAGAGCCAGCGGCGAAGAACCGGCATCATCGCTTCGATCTCGGAGGCGAGCGACGCGGTGGTGATTCGGATGTGAGGCTGTTGGGGTGGGACGAGGTGAAAGGCGCTTCCCGGGGCGACAACCATGCCGATACGTGCCAGATCGGTAATTGCGCCGATTTCGCTTGAAACGGGCACCCAGGCGTTGAGCCCGTCCCGCGACCAAACGGGCGAGGGCGTTTCGCTCAGGCAATCAACCAGACCCATGAGCCGCTTGGAGTAGATTTGCCGCGCCCGCTCCACTTCATCTTGGGCCCTCGGGTCCTTGAGGGTAAGTGCGAGAATTCGCTGAAGAATCTCGCTGGTCCACGATGGACCGAGACGGCGGCGGGCGACGATTCGTGAAATTAGCTGCGGCGGTGCCGCGATGGCTGATATTCGCAGGTCGGGGCCGTGCGATTTGGAAAAGCCGAAGATAGTGACTACATCTGCCCGAATCGACCCGCGCAGCGAGCGACGCGGAGACATCGAGACATCTCCGGAGTGGTCATCCTCTATCAATGTGGTGATGTCGGAGTCGAAAAGCAGCGCGGCCAATTCGTCAAAGCGCGTGCCGCTCATCGACACTCCGGTTGGATTTTGCGCCCTGGGCTGCATAATCATAGCCCGCGGCCGCATTTGAAGTGCTTGGACAAGCGATTGGGGAACTATTCCGTCGGCATCGGATCTCACTGGAGTGGCTATGAGTCTGTGCACCTCGAGTAGGTCAAAGATCGGTGGGAAATTGGGCTCCTCGACCACGACGCGGTCTCCGGGAACGCAGACTTGAGCCAAGACGCGATCCAGGGCATCGAGCGAACCATTCACCACGGTGAGTTCGTCATCGCCCACGCCCAGCAGAACTTTTAGCGGCTCCGCCAGCTCCTCGCAAACTGCTCTATTCAAGAAGGTCCGGGCACTGGCGCCGCTCGCCGCAACTTCGGCGAAGCGGCTGTAGTCGAGTAGCACGCGAGGATCTGGGTAGCCGGTGGAGTAGTCGTTAGCTGCGCTTTCGCTTTCGGCTGGGCCCATGTGAAAGACTCTGGCGCCTCCAAGGCCAACCGAGCGCCGAGCTACGAGAGTTCCCGCGCGGCCCTGGCCCTTGGCGACTCCCCGGCGCTCGAGCTCTCGGTATGCGCTAGCGGCAGTGGTAGGGCTAACTCCAAGGGTGCGCGCCAGGTCCCTAATTGCCGGAAGCTTTGAGTTGAAGGCGACGCGGTGAGATTTAATCAGCTCTTCTATGGAGTTGGCGATTTCACGTGCTCCTAGAGAGCCGCCAAAGTCTCCGCGCTTGAGTTCGAGGTCCATCATCGTCTCTCTATCAATGTAACACTACAAAAATACCATAGGAAATAGTACAAACTGCGGTATTTTGGGGTAATTTGTTCAGAAGCGGTAGCTTTTTCTCAGGAGGAGCCGACATGGCAAGCAACGATTTGCATTCGAGGCACGGCAGTGTCATGCCCAAGTGGCTGGGCCTTTACTATGTGGATCCGATCGAATTGGTTTCGGGCAGCGGGTGCTGGGTTACCGACCAAAACGGAATCCGGTACCTTGACTTCTTTGGCGGCATCCTCACCACGATGACCGGATATGGCGTAGAGGAAGTGGTCGATGCCATCCGTGACCAGGCAGGAAAGATGATCCACTCCTCGACGCTCTATTTGATTGAGCCGATGGTGGCGCTGGCGGAAAAGCTCTCCGAGCTCTCGGGCATTGAAGACGCGAAAGTATTTTTTACTACCTCGGGTACTGAAGCAAACGATGCCGCGCTGCTCTTTGCCACCTCGTGGCGGCGTTCCAATCAAGTGCTCGCTGTGCGCAACTCCTACCACGGACGGTCTTTTTCGGCCCTCTCGGTTACCGCGAACCCCGGATACGGGGCCACGAGCCTCTCGCCCTTCCAGGTCTTTTATATCTTGGGGGGCTCGCGCCTACGCGGTCCGCTCGCTGGCCTCAGCGATGCGGATTATATCGATCGCGGGGTGTCCGATTTGCGGGATCTGCTCGATACGGCAGCAAGTCCCAATATCGCCGCTCTGATAGCGGAGCCAATTCAGGGGGTCGGTGGCTTTTCGATGCCGCCGGACGGCTACTTCGGAGCCGTCAAGGAGGTCCTGGATGAACGAGGGATCCTTTTTATTGCCGACGAAGTTCAAACCGGATGGGGCCGTACCGGCGAGAATTTCTGGGGTTACCAGGCCCATGGAATCGTGCCCGACATGATTACCTTTGCCAAGGGGTTGGGAAATGGATTAGCGATGGCCGGAGTGATCGGGCGAGGCGAGGTCATCGACTGTATCAATGCCTCCTCGATTTCTACCTTCGGAGGATCGCCGCTAGTTTCGCGCGGTGCATTGGCAAATCTCGACTACCTACTCTCCCACGACCTCCAGGAAAACGCGCTCAAGTTGGGTAGGCATATCACCAATCGTCTCTTGACCGAGACCCAAAGCAACCCGGTAGTTGCCGATGTGCGCGGCAAGGGCCTCATGATCGGCGTCGAGTTGTGCGAGCGCCAGGGCGTGGTTCCTGCTCCGCAGCGGGCCAACGCAGCGCTCGAAGAGGCCAAGAAGCTCGGATTGCTGGTTGGCAAGGGCGGGATCGCTGGCAACGTTCTTCGCATCGCGCCGCCGCTTTCGCTGTCCAAGGAGGAAGCGGACCTGGGAACCGATCGCCTCGTTGCCGCCTTGGAGGCGGCCGCGGCTGTTTGATCGGGGTCGCCCACACCCATCGTCGACGGGTATTGACCGGTGTTTTGAAGCGGTTGGAATTTAGCAGTAAGGAATAGTAATGGCGGAGAAGCTCCTAGGACACTATATCGGTGGAAAAATACTTGTCGATCACAAGGCACGACGCCTTGGAGTCTTCGACCCGGGCACCGGGGTTGTGAGCGCCGAGGTCACTCTTGGCGACGAAACGGTGGTCAACGATGCCGTGCGAGCGGCATCTGAGGCATTCGCGTCTTGGGGAAAGGCGTCGATAAGCCAGAGGACCCGAGTGCTATTTGCCTTTCGTGAACTGCTTGAAAAAAATGTGACCGAGGTCGCTCGACGAATATCCTCACAACACGGAAAGACCCTTCCCGATGCCATGGGAGAGGTTCGTCGCGGGATGGAAGTCGTCGAATTCTCCTGTGGGATCGCTCAAGTTCAAAAGAGCCAATATTCCCAAGGCGTCTCGCGTGACGTCGATACGTTCTCGATCAGGCAGCCCCTAGGTGTGGTAGCCGGAATAACCCCGTTCAACTTCCCGGCGATGGTGCCGATGTGGATGTTTCCAGTAGCCATCGCAACTGGGAACACCTTTATCCTCAAGCCGTCCGAGAAGGATCCGAGCGCTTCACTGCTGTTGGCGGAGCTGTTCCATGCCGCCGGGCTTCCCGATGGGGTCTTCAATGTCGTTCAGGGAGACAAAAGGGTCGTGGACGCGATTTTGGATCACAAAGGAATAAGTGCGGTTAGCTTCGTTGGTTCCACGCCCATCGCCTCTTACATTTACGCCCGCGCGGCGGCAAACGGGAAGAGAGTGCAGGCTCTTGGAGGCGCCAAGAACCACATGGTGGTGCTTCCGGATGCCGACCTCGACGCCGCGGCCGATGCGGTGGTGTCCGCGGCGTACGGTTCGGCCGGAGAGCGTTGTATGGCCATATCCGTGTTGGTCGCAGTCGGCGATGTCGCGGACTCGTTGGTTGCCAAAATTGTCGATAGAGTCGGCGACCTTAGAGTCGGTTACGGTCTTGAGGAGGGCGTCGACATGGGTCCCCTCGTGACTGCGGCGCACCGGGACAAGGTGGCTGGTTATGTCGAGCGCGCTTTGGCGCAAGGCGCCAAGGTGGTGCTCGATGGGAGGGCGCATCCAGCGGCTAAGAACCCGGGGTTTTTTCTCGGCCCAAGCTTGATTGACGACGTGGATCCGTCCATGGACGTTTACAAAGACGAGATATTCGGTCCGGTACTTTCGGTCTGCCGGGTACCTGACTCCGACGCCGCAATAGAAATCGTGAATGCTAACCCTTACGCCAATGGCGCGTCGATCTTTACCAGATCTGGCGCTGCGGCGCACCGTTTCCAGAGCGAGCTGGCTGCGGGCATGATCGGCATAAACGTTTCCATCCCGGTTCCTGTTGCCTACTACTCCTTCGGAGGAAACAAGAGTTCGCTCTTTGGTGACACGCACGTACACGGAGAGGAAGGCGTCAAGTTCTACACTCGGGCAAAAGTGGTTACCCAGAGATGGGCCAACGAGAGAATACCTGGCGTCGATTTCGGCTTTCCCCAGACCTAAGGACTCGAGGCGAGATCTGTCGATGGTGCAAGCGAGGGCCATAAGATCGTGTTTGCCCATGAATCTCGAAGTTTCTCTTGAAGTCCCCGGCGAACCCATCGACGAGATGGCTCCGTATGACTATCCGCTGACACCTGAGCGAATAGCCCAATCGCCACTCGAACCCCGGTCGTCCGCGCGTCTCCTCGACGCGGCGCAGCGGCCATTTGTTGATCGCCGCATTGCCGATTTCGCCAGCCTTTGCAAAGAGGGGGACGTCGTCGTCGTCAACGATTCCAGGGTCCTGCCAGCGCGGATACCCTTGCGAAGAGCAACAGGCGGCGCCGTTGAGTTCTTGCTCCTCGAGGAGCGTGAGCCGCTGCTTTGGCTTTCGCTTTGTAACCCGAGCCGCCACGTGAGGCCGGGCAGCGAGTACTTCGACGCTAGTGGTAAGCGAGTCCTTGAGGTCGTTGAACGCCTAGAGCGAAGCGGCGACGCGCCGGTTCGCACACTGGTAAGACTAGATGACGCGTCCTGGATCGAAACTCTGGGCCAGATGCCGCTTCCGCCTTACATCAAGACGCCCCTGGTCGATCCTGAGCGCTACCAAACCGTCTATTCCAACCGGCCGTCATCGGCGGCCGCTCCCACTGCAGGGCTGCATTTTGACCAAGAGTCCATGGGGGCAATCCTGGCGGCGGGCGCAAAAATTGTCAAGGTTGAACTGTCTGTCGGACTCGACACATTCTTGCCGATCCGGACCGCGAAAATCTCTGACCATTCAATTCATAGGGAGAGATACGCGGTATCCCAAGAAGCATGGGCCGAGATTTCGCGCGCCAAGCGTGTCGTCGCAATTGGAACCACCGTGGTCAGGACGCTTGAGTCCGTAGCCTCAAGCGGGGAGTTGACTGGCTATTCGTCTCTATTCATTCACGGCGACTACAAATTCAAGGTTGTTGACCGACTCATGACTAATTTTCACATCCCCCGCTCCTCGCTCCTACTGCTCGTTGATGCCTTCGTTGGTGGCGTATGGCTAGATATTTATCGCCACGCATTGGACTCCGGCTATCGCTTCTTGTCGTTTGGCGACGCCATGCTCATCGACCGACGCCGATGAGCCATTGGCCTCGACTGGCTGAGTGTTCCGTTGGAACACTTTTGGTCGGGTGGCTCTCGCCAGGTGCTCGCCAATGTAGTGGAGCGACCGGGTCGAGAAGCTCAATCATGCGTGTTGAGGGCCCGTTGCAATTTTCCATAGCACTTTAACCGAGTATTGAGATTCAAGTTCCGAAAATTCGAACCCCCCCGGGCGAGCACTCAGCCCTCGCAGGTTCGAATCAAGCGCAATTCGATCGAGCTTTAATATGCCGTTCACATTTCTGAAAGGAGATCGAAACACAAAGCTATGAAAATGTAATGTCGCTACTTTTGCTCCGGTCGATAAGGCGACTCACTGGAAGTTTAGGGGCCCTTTGATTGACCCCAAAAGAAGGGAAGACTTAGAGATGAGCTATCAGGCTGAGTACATCTGGATCGATGGCACCAAGCCAACGCCGTTGATGCGCAATAAGACGCGCATCATTGCCGACGGCGCCGAGCCAGGCATATGGGGTTTTGACGGGTCGAGCACTAATCAAGCGCCTGGCAATCATTCCGATTGCGTTCTCCAGCCAGCATTCATTTGTCCCGACCCCATCCGCGGTGGCAAGAACATCCTCGTTCTATGCGAGGTTATGCTTCCCGACATGACTCCGCACCCGAGCAACACCCGCTCGGCTTGCGTCGCCGTGGCGGAAAAGTTCGCCGAGCAGGAGCCGATGTTCGGAATCGAGCAGGAATATACCTTTATGCAGAACGGCCGCCCGCTTGGATGGCCTGATAATGGTTACCCCGCTCCGCAGGGACCGTACTATTGCGGCGTCGGAGGGGAGAAGATGGTTGGACGCGAGATTGTCGAGGCGCATACCGCCGCGTGCATAAGCGCCGGCCTTTCGATCGAGGGGACCAATGCTGAAGTGATGATGGGGCAGTGGGAGTTTCAGATCGGAGTCCTGCCGCCACCCGCTATCGGCGATCAGCTCTGGATGGCTCGCTGGCTGCTCTATCGCATCGCCGAGGACTTCAACGTCGTGGTCACCCTAGATGCCAAGCCGGTGCTTGGAGACTGGAACGGTGCCGGAGCCCATACCAACTTCTCGACCAAGGCGATGCGCGAAGGCTATGACGCGATCATCGCTGGTTGCGAGGCTCTGGGTCAGAACGTAGAAGAGCATATCGCCAACTACGGCGTCGGAATCGAAGCCCGTCTGACCGGAGCGCACGAGACCGCCCGTTACGACGTCTTTAGCTACGGCGTATCAGACCGAGGTGCTTCGATCCGTATTCCCTGGGGTACAGAGAAGGCTGGCAAGGGCTGGCTTGAGGATCGCCGACCAAACGCCAATATCGACCCTTATGTTGTGAGCCGACTTATGGTCGAAACCATCTGCTCCGCTGCGCTATAGGGGCTCTGGAGCCCCAGGCCCAGCAGTTGACTCGCGGCTCTCCCGGAAATTTCGTTTCCGGGAGAGCTTTTTTATGGCTACAACGTGGATTCGGCCTGCGGGTTGAACTTTTGGTTTTCAAGACGGCTGCGCTAAATTGGTCCCTTGGAACAAATGCGCGCTTCCGTGCGCAATTGGACAGGACGTTTTAGAAATCTTGGCCAGTTGAGGGCCTTTCTCTTGGTAGACCCAAGGGATCGCTCCGCGGGCGATTGCTGGACACGAATAACGTTAACGGGCAGACGAGGAGATCCGAGAAAAGATGGCATTTGGCGACCCGGCCGTGGTCTTGTTGAGTGGTGGACTGGACTCGACTACGACGTTGGCGATAGCCAAGGACCGCGGGTTTGACGTCTATGCGTTGAGTTTTCGCTACGGGCAACGCCATCACGTCGAACTCGATGCGGCT
>JAJYGZ010000094.1 GCA_021790495.1 Actinomycetes bacterium | reverse complement strand
CGCGGTCACCCCTACCAGCCATATCGCCGGCAATGCCGCTCGAAAACTTCTCAGTCGCTCGGGCACCGACGGGGTGAAAAACCCGGCCAGATAGAGCACCACTGCCAACTTGGCCAGTTCAGAGGGTTGAAATCGCAAGAACGAGATGCCGATCCAGCGGCTCGAACCTCCCACCGTGACCCCGACTCCGGGCACCAGCACCACCAGGAGCACGAGCACTGTAGGTATCAGTAGCAGCCGCGCCACCGGAGCGATACGCCGGGGATTGATCCGGGAGACGAACACAAACATCACGAAGCCGCCGACAATCCAGATGAACTGGCGCTCGAAGATCGCGAACGGTGAACCCAGCCCGCTCGACCCTAGCGAGGGAACGAAAGAGGTAGAAAGGACCATCGCGGCTCCAACTAGAACCAGAAACGACACCAGCACACCAAGGGTAAAACTGGTGCTATTGGAACGCGAGACCGAGAACAACCTGTCATCCGCGGGAGTCCGCCGTGATTTGTCGGGCTCGTCAAGGTCGATGTACTCATAGATCGGAGCAGATTTGGGAGCGGAGCCCACTGCGGCCCGATACTTAGCCTCTGCCCGCTTGCGCTTGGGCGACGCCACCGAGCCCGAGCGCCCTCCGCGAGACTTCAGCGAAGTCCGCCCTTGGCCAGTTGACGTCCGCGCTTTGCCGGTGGAACCAGCTGCGCTGGGGCGGATCGGCGCGCGCTCGGCCGAGGTGCGCGCATAGGGCGCCTGGGTAGTCTCTTGGTGGTGAGGGCGGCCCTGACCCACGTCGCGGCGGTCACGCGACGAAATCGGGCGGGGCGTCTCGTCTTCGATGAGTCGAAAGCGCCGCGTCGCACGCGGATCGAGATTTCTCATTCGGGGACTCCCTCTCTAAAAACCACTACTTGGACCGATATCTCTCGATTTGGGCCACAAACTCCGACCCACGTTCCACATATGACGAATACCAGTCCCAGGAGGTACATCCCGGGCTGAGCACTATCGCATCGAGGTCTCTTGCCTGCTCAAATGCCCTGGCTACGGCGTCACCCATGTCGGCAGCAATCGAGACCGGCACGCCGACGCCGCGAAATACCTCGGCGACCAGAGCCGCCGCCTCGCCGATCGCCACAACCGAAGAGACTCGATCTGCGATCTCAGCGAGCGGAGAGAGGTCGAGCCCTTTGGGCTTGCCCCCGGCGATCAGCACCGCCGAAGCGATTCCCCCAAGATCGGCTACCACCGCATCGGGCGTGGTCGCCTTGGAGTCGTTGTAAATGGGGTGGCCGCGCACTACTCCCAAGTACTCCATACGATGCGCCAGTCCTCGAAACTCCACCATCGACGCTGCGATCGATTCAAGGTCGGCTCCTTGATGGCTGGCCATCGCTCCGGCAAAGCAGAAGTTACCAAGATCGTGGGCAAAACGGCGGGTGAGATCATCGACCCGCACTAGTTGGCGCTGGCCCAGCACTAACCAGGATCCCTCGATGCGCGCCGACTCGCCAGGAACCGTGCGAAGTTGCGCGCTTTTGGACCCGAGAGCTTCGGCAATGCTGGGTTGATTTGCGGGTATCCAGACCGGAGCACTGGGCTCGATACCGGTGACGATACGCGCCTTGGCAGCTAGGTAGGCTTCGAGGCTCTGGTGCCAGTCGAGATGATCGGGGGAAAAGTTGAGAAACGCCGCTTGTGATGGGCCAAGACTGTCGGTGTAGGCAAGTTGAAATGACGACGCCTCAAGGACAAAGACCTCCGGCGGCTTGGCGACGTGGGCGCTCAGCGGGACGCCGATATTGCCCACTGCCAGAGCTGAGATGCCGGCTCGGTTGAGCATCTCGGTAACCAAGGTGGTAACCGTGGTCTTGCCGTTGGTGCCGGTAATGGCAATGACCGGAGTGCTAGTGAAGTGACGCGCGAAGCCGAGTTCGCTGATGGTACGGCCGGGCCGGGCGAAGACCGGATGCGTCGGGGCGATACCGGGCGAGACTACCACCAGGTCAAAGGAGTCCAACACCGCCTCGAGTTCGGCTGGTTTCGAATAGGTGGTGACAGAAGCTTCGGGGGTGTTGCGCCCATCTTCAAAGACGCTTACCTCCGCACCCAGCGACACCGCGAGCCGGTAGGCGCTCTGGCCAGCGACGCCAAAACCCGCCACGAGCACCCTTGCACCGGCGATATTGCCGAAGTCAAACTCTTTCACGGCTTCACCAGCTGGCCGAGCGAGAGGAAGTCGGCGTAAAAGAGGCCAAGCGCCAGGGCAGTAAAGATCCCCGCCATCATCCAAAATCGCACTATGACCGTGGTCTCGGGCCAGCCGAGCAGCTCGAAGTGGTGATGCAATGGAGCCATGCGAAATACCCGGCGCCCAAAGACGCGGAACGAGATTACTTGAATTACCACCGAAAGCGTGACGATGACGAACAGCCCCGCCAGCACCGCGAGCCAGAGATCCAAGCCCATTAAAAGCGTCGTAGCGCCGAGTGCGGCGCCAATAGCCAAGGATCCGGTGTCGCCCATGAAGATCTTCGCAGGCGCGGCGTTCCACCATAGAAAGCCCGCGGTGGCGCCGGTCATCGCCACCGCGACGATAGCCAGGTCGAGCGTGCCGGTCAAGTGATAGACATCCTGGTGGCGAAATTGCCAGTATCCAATGATCGTCAAGCAGCCAAACGCGAAGATAACCGCCCCGGCGGCGAGGCCGTCCAGGCCATCCGTCAGGTTCACCGCATTGGAGCTTCCGATCACCACGAATGCAGCAAAGACGACCCATACCGCGGTGGGAACTTGCATAGCGAAACCGGAAAAACGAACAAAATCGATCGACGTCGGCAGGTGGGCAAAGTAGTGCGCCGCCAATGCGAAACCCACCCCAACCACTACCTGACCCGATATCTTGGCAACCTTGGTGAGCCCGAGAGAGCGTGCTTGGCGGACCTTGATCAAGTCATCAACGAATCCGAGCGCACCTGCTCCGAGGGTAACCGCGAGCACCAGGACCCCGTCAGTGCTTATCGGCACTCCCAGGCGAGCGTGAGCGGCGAAGTACCCAACGACAAGCCCGAGAATGATCGCCAGCCCGCCCATGGTGGGCGTCCCCGCCTTGGTAACGTGGCGCCGGGGGCCATCTTCGCGTATCTGCTGACCAATCTTGTAGGTGCGCAGCAACTTGATGAGATAGTTGGTAATCACCACCGCGACGATAAAGGCCGCCGCCGACCCGACCAGAATCGCAATCACTGCTGTTCCGGCAAGTCAAGGCCGAGCAGGCCAGCCAAGGTCTCCTGATCGCTGAAGTGTGTTGTTATCGAGCCAATCTGCTGATAGGTCTCGTGCCCCTTGCCGGCGACCAAAATGATGTCGATGTCGCGCGCGAGCTCAATGGCCCGAGCTATAGCGGCGGCGCGATCATAGATGACCTCGTATCCAAAGTCGCTTTGGCCCGACGCGAAGCCCGCAACGACAGAAGCCGCGATGGCTTCGGGATCCTCGTCGCGCGGGTTGTCGTTAGTGACGATCGCGTAGTCGGCATTGGCAGAGACCACCGCTCCCATAAGGGCCCGCTTGGAGCGATCTCGATTCCCGCCTGCTCCAAAAACCACGATGATGCGAGCCGTAGCCCCCTTGATGCCCCCAAGAGCGGCAATTACCTGCTCTAAGGCATCCGGCGAGTGGGCGTAGTCCACATAAGCAGCTGGGAGGGCCCCGGGATTCACTCGCTCGAGACGCCCTGGTACTCCGCCGAAGCGCGGAAGCACCTCAGCAATATCGCTAAGGCCAAAGCCGAGCTGGCGCGCGGACTCGATCGCTCCGAGCAAGTTGTAAATATTGTGACGGCCAAATAGCGAAGTAGAGATCCTCGCCCCGTGATAGCTGAAGCTAGTCACACCGGACCGGGTAACCACGTCGCCCACGTCGTCTATGCCAAAGCCCATAGTGGATATCGTGGCGCCCCCAAGCAATGCCTTGCCATATGCGCTGTCCCGATTGATGATTCCCACCGAGGAGTACTGCGGCGTGAAAAGCCGCGCCTTGGCGGCAAAATAGGCCGCCATGGAGCCGTGGTAATCGAGATGATCGGGGCTGAGATTCATAAAGACGCTGGCGCGAAAGTGAAGATTGCGAACCCGCTCCTGATCAAGCGCAATCGAGGAGACCTCCATGGCAACGATCAAATCGCCGGTTTCACGAGCATTGCGGAGCCTGGAGAATATCTCTGCGGATTCAGGGGTAGTCCGTTCGCCATTTAGGGTCCCAATTACCGAACTTTGCCGTCCCAGCTGAGAACAGATATACGCGATAAGGTGGGTGACCGTGGTCTTGCCATTTGTCCCCGTTACGCCGATAAGCGCCAGCTGAGAAGAGACGTCTCCGTAAAATCCCAGCGCGAGATCGGCGAGCAGCATGCGGTTAGGAGCGTCATGGCCGATTACCACCACGTCGCGGACTCCGGCCAATCCCTCTACGGCGCTCGGCTCCACAATTACCGCCATTGCACCGCGCTCAATCGCCTCAATCGCGAAGGCTCCTCCGTCGAAGTTGCGTCCGGGAAGCCCGACGAACAAGTCGCCGGGTTTGACGCTTCGGGAGTCAAAGGAGATACCCGAGATTTCCGGATCGCGATACAGCGGGCCCTTGGCCACCACTCCTGCCTTTTTCAGCAGTTCGCTAAGCAGAATCTCTGCCTCCTCGCATTCTTCACGTCCTCTTGCCAGTAGCGCCGCTCCGCTGCTTTGGCCCGCGAAGTCGATCACGCTCATGGACTTGGCCCAAAGAGCGTGGCGCTCGTCATGCCTCGCGCGGCTCGGCAGCTCGCACCAACCACACTAGCCCCGAAACGATGGGGGAAGTAGTTACAATTTCCCCTCGGCGCGCCAAGCGAGGGTGCCGTGCCAACAGACGGCGTCGTTGCGGCGGCTGGCGCCGCCACCGGGCGGGCGACCGCGCCCAGGTGATAGAGCGCATAAGTCATCACCGAAGAGAAGACCTTGGCCGAGGTCAAGCCGCCGTAGAGCTGGTTGGGTTGGGTAAGAACCACGATGGTGGAGAGCGGTACCGAGGAGTCGGTAGTAAAGCCGACGAATGTCGCCATGTATTGGCCGGGGATGTATCCAGTGCGTCCCCCGCCGTATGGTATCGATGCGGTGCCGGTCTTGCCCGAGATGCTAAAGCCCGGCACTGCGGCAGCCGGAGCGGTCCCGTCGGAGCCGGTCACGCCCGAGAGAAGTTGGGTCATCACGCCTGCGAGCGAGGCAGAGATAACGTGGCGCGACTTGATCGCCACCGGGTGGCTCCCGACTTTTTCGACTAGCCGCGGGGTAACCAGCGTTCCCGAATTGGCGATGGCGTTGAAAGAGTCAAGCACCTGCAAGGGAGTTACCGCCTCGTCCTGGCCGATGGGAACCGAACCCGGGGCGGTGCCAGACCAGTGTGCCGGAGGATCCAAAAAGCCCGAAGACTCCCCAGGAAGATTGAGACCGCTAGGAACTCCCCATCCGAAGTTCATGAATGACTTGTTGATCTCATTGGGGGTGAGGTGCGATGCGATCATGATTGTGCCGACATTCGAGGACTGGGCGAGGATATTGCGGGGCGAAAGAACTTCGGGGGCGTGCGTCTCGGCATCGTGAAAGAGCGAGCCGCCAACCATAATGTGGTCCGGAACGACTATCTCCGAGCTCGGCGTTATCACGCCGCGGGAAAGCGCAGCGGCAAAAGTGGCGATCTTGGCCACCGAGCCGGGCTCATAGACATAATCAACCGCCATGTTAATCGGCGCCTGCTGGGTGAAGCTAAAGTGCGGCTGGGCATACGCCGGCGGAGCGGCTCCGCTCAACTGGTTGGAGTTGACCGGGGCTCCGGCAACGAGGTTCGCCATCGCCAAGACCGCGCCGGTCTTTGGATTGGTTACGATCGCAACGCCAGCCCGAGCCTGGCTCGCCACCATCTCATCCGATAGCGCCTGCTCAGTTCGCAGTTGGATCGCGCTATCTAAGGTGAGGGTAAGGTTCTTCCCCTGTATCGGTGCCACGATACTCTTGACTCCGCCTGGCAACGTCGAACCCGATGGGGCGGAATACAACAATTCGCTCCCGCTCTTACCGCTAAGCACGCCATTGAACTGCTGTTCTATTCCGCCTTGCCCCTGTCCCCAGATCGACACCGAGCCCAAAACCGCGGCCGCGAGCGCGGCATTGGGCCTTACCCGGAGAGGTTCGTTGACGAGGGAAACTCCAGGAAGCGAAGCGGCGTCGTTCCTAATGGTTTGAGCTTGGATGGCGGTAATTTGATGGGCAATATATACGAACTGGCCTGCCGAAAGCATCGCGTTGCGAATCGGCGCCGCCTTTACGCCCAAGATCGCGCCCAGCAGGGTCGATTCGCCGATGGGATTCTGTATCAGCAGCGGATCCGCAACGACGGTATTGCGGGGCTCCGAAACCGCCAGGACCGCGCCGGATGAATCAACTATGGTACCGCGCTCGGGAACTACCTTTAGAACCGAATAGCCTTCGGCCGCGGCCAGCAGGCGATAGTTGGCCGAAGGAAAGAGACTCACCACCGCGAGCCTCACAACTAGAAGACTGAGCACTATTACCGACAGGACCCGCACTAAAGCGATGCGTCGCTTGGAAACCGGCACCCAGGAAAGGCCGTGTGGGCGCCTGCCTCGCTTCGACATGGCGGGGCCTTCTTGCCGTAGATGGCGCTGCGGGGCTGAGCTGGCCCCTCCTCTACCCGGACGTGGCGGCGCTGATATCGACATCTACCCTCCCGAAGAATTGGTCGAGGCGCCTACCGGGCTAACCAGGGTCAGAGACGAAGGTGTGGTGCTGTTCGTCGTGCTCGAAGCGGGGGATGCCGGCGCCGGGGCGGGCGCCGTGGTGGCGGTGGTCGGCCCTGGCGAAGTTCCCGAAGCAGCGTTTGTGGCGCCACCTGCTCCCGCTGGCGCGGAGCCGACGGCCGTACTTGGGGTCGAGGAGGGGGGCGCCGCGGTAGTCGTCGGCGCTACCGTGGTGGTCGGATCGACACCAGCGGCGCTGTAGTAGAGGCTGTAGGGTTGCGAGGTCGCCGAGAGCGTTCCTGTGCGTGAAGCGACGGCCTGGACTCCGACACCACTCGGAAAGACCATATGTAGTTGGCTCTGGGCCACCGCGGCGATTCGCGCCGGGGCGCTCAGTTGCTGGGCAGTGACACGCAGGAGCTGATTCTGCGTTGCCAGACTCGCAAGTTGCGGAGCGATGGCATCGGCCTTGAGCTGCATCTTGGCGATCTCGGCTCGCGCCACTACCGAGATTATGGCTGCGGCCGCCACGATGACTAGAGAGCCAAAGACCATGGCGCGATGAAGACGCGCTGAGCGCCGCAGCGCTTTGAGCTCGTCTCCGGTCGCGAGCGGCCGAAGATGCTCCAGGCGATGCTTGGTGGCCGGAGCAAGTCCAATATCGGCGACGTGTGCGCTTGCTCGTGCACCGGTGCGCCGAGGGCTGGGCGCCTGGGCGCGCGCGCGGGCCGCTTTGGGCCCGGCCTCGCTCGGCGCAGCCGCCGAGGCCGTCGCTCGCCTTCGCGTCGCCGGCGCAGCGGGGCCACTTGAGTTCCTTTGGATCTGCGCGGCAACCGCCGCCTGGGAGAGAACCCGTTCAACCGTACGCTGCTCGAACTCGCGCTCGTCGATCCAGTCAGAAAAACTGCCTACGCCTTGAGGTCTATATCGCCTTGACGCTGGGTTAGCTGCCACGTCACCGTCCTCGCAATAGGGCCACTGGCAACGGATCGATCAGCTCAATGGCGCGAAGTCGCGCCGAGCGCGAACGGGGGTTCGACGCAATTTCATCGGGCCTCGGCCGCTCAAGGCGACCCACGGGGCGCGCGGTAACCATGGCACCGCAAACGCAGGGAAGTGCCGCGGGGCAGATACACCCTCCTTGAATCAGACGGCCAAAGGCCCGCTTGACCCGCTGGTCTTCGCCAGAGTGATACGAGATGAAACAGATCCGCGCACCCGGCGCAAAAATCTCGCCGAGGCTTTCGAGCAGGGCGTCCAATTGACCCATCTCGTTGTTCACGGCGATTCGCAACGCCTGAAAGACTTTGGTCGCCGGATCAGTTTTCTTGGCGAGGTACGCCTTGGGCAGAGTAGCCACAACCACGTCGCGAAGCTCAGCCGTGTCGTGAATCGTTCCCGATCGCGCCGCGGCTAGGATCTTGCGCGCCAGCAGTCGTGCGAAGCTGCGCTCCCCGTTCTCGGCAATTGACCTCGCTAATTCGCGCTCGTCCACCGTGGCGAGATAGCTGAGAAGATCGAGGTTCGAAGCTGAATCCATCCGCATCGCCGGTGGCAATCGCTGCTGCGATTCCGCGCTTCAGTTCATCCGTCATGCGTTCGTCAGGATCGAGCTTCATCGTCCAGGGCGCCGTGATGGGCAACTCGCGC
>JAJYGZ010000192.1 GCA_021790495.1 Actinomycetes bacterium | reverse complement strand
ATCTTAGCTGGGACATCGTCGCAAAGATGGTAGCGCCGAATCCCTGAAGTCGCGAGTTTAGGTATGCGGTTCTTCTGGCCATCCTGACATACTAAATCCGTTTTGGGGACGACTGGTCTTGAAGAAGTTGATGGACCCCCGCCCGATTTAGGTTCATGACGGTGGTAGAGTTCGGCAATCTCCCGAGGGAGTTTCGATAATGGGTGGAGGGAGTAGCGATGGCAAAGTTGGTCGCTCTTTGGAGCAAGCCCGAGGAAGTTGATGCTTTTGAAAAGGAGTATCTTGACGATCACATTCCGATGGCTCGGGCTCTGGAGGGGGTTACATCGGTGACGACGAATTTGGTTGTCTCTGGGGACTATTACCGAATTGCAGAGCTCGAATTTTCCTCGATAGAGTCCCTGGGGACCTCAATGGGATCTGACGGCGGGCAGAGACTCCGTGGTCATGCCGATGCGATGTGCGCGCGCTATGGGGTTGAGCTTGCCATACTGGTAGCCGACTAGCTAAGCGGTGCCTAGTCGCTCTCACGCGACTCGACTGAATCCTGGTTTGAGCGATCAAATGGATCGCATTCGCTCTGGTTCATCGTTATCGCTGATTGAATATTTCTACTATGCGGCTGCATCGATTATCGCTTTGACCATGCTTGGCGTGCTGGCAAGGCCTGACGTGATGGCCCGGCGGTGGCGCGATCTGGATGGTATCGGTTTGGTCCGCGAGATTGCTTTGCTGCGGGTGAACCTATGCTCATCTGGAAATCTCCGCAGTGGGCGCCTCGGGCGGACTACCATTCAGGTTGATGTCGACAACGAAGCATTTTGATGAGTTTTTAGGTTCGCTCGCGGGAGTGGTTGGGTCGCGTAACCTTCGCTACGGTGAGGGTATTGCCGAAGATTACTCGCATGACGAGGCGCTGGGTGAGACCTGGCAGATGCCCTTGGCGGTGGTGTTCCCCGAGACCACCGAGCAGGTCGCCGCGATCACGGCGTTGGCTAGTAGTAGCGGAACCCCTCTGGTGGCACGAGGTTCTGGCACCGGGTTGAGCGGTGGCGCGGTGCCGACTTCTACGTCTGTGGTGGTGAGCTTTGAGCGCATGGCAGAAGTTCTCGAAGTAGATACGGTGAATCACGTCGTGGTTGTGCAGCCGGGCGTGACGTTGGCAGCTTTGGACGAGTGCCTCGCTGAGATCGGCTTTGTGTATCCGGTCTTTCCGGGCGAGCTTGGCTCGACGCTTGGAGGAAATATCGCCACCAACGCCGGGGGAATGCGTGCGGTGAAATACGGGGTCACCCGCCACCAAGTTCTCGGGCTTGAATTTGTCCTGGCGTCGGGCGAGGTAATGAGAAGCGGCGGCAAATTCGTAAAATCGAGTTCCGGCTACGACCTGGTGCAGTTGATCACCGGTTCCGAGGGGACGCTTGCGCTGGTGACCGAGATCACCTTGCGCATCTATCCGCGCCCCGAATTCACCACGACGCTGCTAGTCCCGTTTTCCAACGTCGCCGCGGTCTGTTCCTCGGTACCCGAAGTCCTTGGCTCGGGAGCGCTTCCGCTCATTATGGAGTACATGGATGCCGCTGGACTCGCGGCAATGGGGGCGAGAGTCGGTTTGGAGACCGGAGTTCCCGAAGCGGTGCAGCAGCTCGCCAAAGCCTATCTCTTCATAATCTTGGAGGATTCCAAATCCGAGCGCCTTGAAGACGAGATTGAACTGGTCTCGGAGCTGTTGCTGCAACTCGGCGCGCTTGACGTGTATCTGCTGGGCGACGCGGCGGCCGCGAAGCTTCTTGAAGCCCGCGAAAGCGCATTTTGGGTAAGCAAGAGCTTGGGCGCGAATGACATTGTCGATGTGGTAGTTCCGCGAGGCGAGATTCCGCTCTATCTCGACAAGGTCGCCCGGATTGCGTCGGACTCGGGGAGTTTTATCTCGGCCGCGGGTCACGTCGGCGACGGAAACGTGCATTTTTCGGTCTTTCAGCCCGACGTGATAAAGCGTTTCGAGGTGATTCGCGAGATGTTGAACTACGGACTCGCCCTTGGCGGTGCGATCTCCGCTGAGCACGGGATTGGAAGCGAAAAGCGCGAGTATCTTTTGGAGCTCGAAGACCCGCAGAAGCTGGAGCTGATGCGCCGCATCAAGCGAGCTTTCGATCCCGCTGGAATACTTAACCCGGGAAAGGTCTTCTGATGAATGGTGCCCAAGCCTTAATTCGCACGCTGGTGAATCTGGGGGTCGAGGTCTGCTTCATGAACCCGGGCACCTCGGAGCTGCAGTTTGTTGGCGCCCTGGACTCAGTTCCCGAGATGCGGGCGGTTCTCGCACTCTTTGAGGGAGTCGCGACAGGGGCCGCCGACGGATATGCGCGAATAGCGGGAAAACCCGCTGCGACTCTTTTGCATCTGGGTCCAGGCCTGGGGAATGGGATCGCCAATCTCCACAACGCCAAAAAGGCGCGAACGCCGATGGTGAACGTGGTCGGGGAGCACGCGACCTATCACCGTGAGTTCAAGCCGCCGCTCAGCGCCGATATCGAGGGACTCGCGTCGGCGGTATCGAAATATGTCACGACCGCCGAAACGCTCGACGGACTGGTCGGAGAGGTGAAAGCGGCATTTGACGCCGCGGTTGGGGCCCCGTGCGGGATTGCGACCATCATAGTGCCTGCCGATCTCACCTGGACAGACGGTATCGATGCCGAGTCCGTCTTGGATGGATCGCAACCTGGCAATCCCCCAGATAAGCCCGATGTCGAGGACGAATCGCGTCTGCAAGCGGCCGCCGAGGCGTTGCGCTCTGGCGTGCCCTGCACGCTCTTCCTGGGCGGAGGAGCGCTAAGCGAACGGGGTCTTATCGCGGCTAGTCGCCTCGCCAACGCATTCGGAGCGAAGCTGTTATGCGAAACCTTTCCCGCCGTGCTTCATCGCGGTGCTGGAATCCCGCCGATCGACCGGCTCGGCTATCTGGGCGAGTTCGCGATGATGCAATTGGCGGGTACCAAAACATTGATCCTTGTCGGAGCTAAAGATCCGGTGGCGTTTTTCGCTTATCCGAACAAGCCGAGCCGGTACGCTCCCCCGGACGCCGACGTGCTGGTAATGTGTGGGCTCACCGGAGACGCCGAGGCGCACCTGGAGCGCCTTGTTGAGCTGCTCGGGGTTTCCACCACCGAGCCCACCATCCAGGGTTCGGTAGTGCCACCGTTGCCGCGCGGACCTTTGACCGGCGCTGGCGTCGTCGCCGCGATTGGAGCGCTGCTGCCCGAAAACGCGATCGTATCCGATGAGAGTATCACCATGGGGGTTAGCGCTCCGGCGGCTACCGCCGGTTCGCCCCGGCATCGTTGGCTCACGCTCACTGGCGGAGCGATTGGTCAGGGAATGCCGCTAGCTACCGGAGCCGCGGTAGCGGCTCCCGACTGCAAAGTCGTGAACATCCAGGCGGATGGGTCCGCCTTGTATACGATCCAGGCGCTTTGGACCCAAGCCCGTGAGAACCTCGACGTTACGACTGTGATCCTGAACAATCAAAGCTACGCCATTCTCGAATTCGAACTCAATCGCGTCGGCGCGGAGGCGGGGGGACCCCTCGCGCGCTCGATGCTGGCTCTTTCTCCGCCGCAAATCGACTTCGCCTCCATTGCCAAGGGATTTGGAGTTGATGCTGTATCGGTTTCAACCGGCGAGGATCTCTGCGCGCAGCTAGAACGTGCTTTTAGGGAGCCTGGGCCGCACCTCATCGAGGCGCTTTTGCCCAAGGGGATTTCCTAGCTTGCAGCTCGGCTTGCCTTTGGGGCCACGAGGCAAATGCGCCAGCGAAGAGAAGATCGCCCCAACTAGGGATTGGAATACTTTGCGTTGAACCCGAGGAAACACCAATATCGCGTCGCCGTCGATTGGACCGGAAACGACGGCCGCGGAACTGCCAGCTATACCTCATATGGTCGGGACCATCTGATCTCGGGTTCACTCAAAGAACCGATCTCAGGTTCAGCGGACCGAGCGTTCCATGGTGACGTGACGCGTTGGAACCCCGAAGAGCTGCTCGTCGGAGCGATTTCGGCATGTCACCAGCTCTGGTACCTTCACCTATGTGCCGACGCTGGTGTTGTAGTCGAGTCTTACCACGACGACGCTGAGGGCGTTATGGTCGAGGACGCGTCACGCGGGGGATCATTTTCCGAGGTTGTCTTGAATCCGACGGTAATCGTGGCCCGCACCTCGGACGCCGAGCTAGCCATGGCTCTTCACGTTGAAGCTCACTCGAAATGCTTCATCTCGAATTCCCTTAACTTTGATGTGAAGGTGTCGCCGAGGGTAACGGTCTCTTGATTCTTGGGTGATATGGCGCTGACGCCACCACCGATATCGCCGCGGCCGACGGCCTGCACATTGCCGCCAAGTCCGACGGCATCGAATGTGGAGCTGGACCAACCAGGGCCTGCTCGGCAATGGTACCACCACCGGCATCTCCACTCCGGTCCAGGTGAGCCCGAGCGGCGTCACCAGGCGACATCGGCCACTGCCCCACCTATACCTACGACGGCAGCGGGCTGCGCATGTCAAAGACCAAAGGTACCGCCGCAGCCAAGGTGGCCTGGGATGAATCGAGCACCTCCCCGCTCCTGCTTAGCGATGGCACCTACAGCTTCGTCTATCGACCCGGAGGAATCCCCATCGATCAAATCGATGCTTCGGGCAATCCCACTTACTGTTCCCATGACCAGCTCGGCAGCGCCAGGCTCCTCACCACCCGAGCGGTGCGGTGACCTATAGTTTTGACCCCTATGGCGACCTGGCTACAAAGTCCGCCACAGCACTGGATGCAGAGACGGCACGAAAACCCAATGCGGTTCAAAGCGGTCAAGATTGCCGATGAAATCTTCGCCTTGATCGGGAATTACCTCGAACCATAGGTTGAGCAGCCTTCTGAATGGGGACACACTGGAATATCTTTTGGCCAAACAGGCGCGAAGTGGGTTCAAAGTGCGGCGACTCGGCTCCGAAGATCAGCGTGGATTCCGCCAAATGGAGGGGATTTGGGCAAGAGCTCCTTGGCTACTTTTACCACGACGCTGAAGTTCGAGTCAACGACATTGGCGACGGGGACTTTGGTGATTTGTGAAAGAAGTTGGTAAGCGTCGAGCTGATGCAGACCATAGAGTTCTTGGAACCAGCGCACCATCTCCAATTGCGCGATCCGCCAGGAGTCCTCCATCGGTCGCGAAGAGCCGACGACCATGATCGAGTCGTCGCTCTCCAGCCTCGGCCAGAGCGGGCCACCGCCTTTGATCAACTCGACAATTAACGTCGTATCCATCGCGCCTTCCACCGCGGTACCGCAGGCCTCCCCTTCGCCTTGGCGGTAATGGCCATCTCCGATTGAAAAGAGCGCACCCTCGACGTTGACCCCGAGGTAACACGTTATGCCGCTGCGCATCTCGGGGGTGTCCATGTTTCCGCCGAAGCGCTCTGGCACCAAAGAGGTTCGCACCTCTCCCGCCGGTGGAGCGACTCCTACCGTTCCCAGCATCGGCTCGACCGGCAATTCAAGGGTAAAATCACCGAATCTGGCTTGGAATCCAACCGTGTTCTTGGCCCGGTCGAGATGGTAGATCCAGGTGGTGTCCGGGAGGGCATCCTGAAGGGTTGCGGTCCGATCGGTGGATGTTAGTCCGCCGAAGAATGGCATGGCCGCCGAAACCCCCCAATCGCGCGCCGGTTTGAGCTCCACGATGTGAAGTACCAAAGTATCGCCGGGCTGCGCGCCTTGGACATAGAAGGGGCCGGTTTGCGGGTTGACGTATCGCAGATCCACTTTTTCACTCGAGAGGTCCGCCGTGGTGCGAAGCGTGTGATTGAAGGCATCTTCAGACCAAAGCTGCATCAAGGTCCCGGGTTTGACCGCCATGGCTGGGCCATGGCCGCCAAAAGTGTAAACGAACTGCTCTTTTGTCGGCCGGAACTCAACACTTTCCACCCTGGCTCCTATCGTTTTGGATTTGTCGATGCTGATTCCATGCAACGGTCAACTCGGGCGGATGCGAAGCCGCCCCGGATTCAGCTGGGCTATTTCAGAAACGCCCATCAGGATCATTTGATTGGTAATCTGCTGTTGGAGAAGTGTTGTCGCCCGCTCTACGCCCATTTCGCCGCCTGCCATGAGTCCGTAGAGATAGGCGCGACCGACAAAGACCGCGCGGGCTCCTAGGCACAACCCGGCGATGATGTCGCCGCCAGACATTACCCCACCGTCAATGAAGATCTCGGCCGCATCCCCGACTGCTTCTAGGGCAGGGCCAAGAAGTTCCAATGGAACCGGAGAGCGATCCAATTGCCGTCCCCCGTGATTTGAGAGAAGAATTCCGTCAACGCCCTCTTTGGCCACGCGTGCAGCGTCTGCGGCGCTTTGAACCCCTTTTATAACCAGCGGTCCATCCCATGTGCTTCTCAGCCATTCGACGTCAGCCATTGAAAGTTGCGGGTCGAAGACCTTGCCCAAGAGGTCCGCTACGGTGCCACCGGTTGAGGAGAGGGTAGCGAATTGAAGTGGCGGGGTGGTGAGCAAGTTGAACCACCAGCTTGGATGAGTTGACATGTCAGCCAATGTCTTTACGGTAAGCCGCGGCGGGATTGCGAATCCGTTTCGCACATCCCGGAGGCGGTGCCCGGCGACGGGGGTATCGACGGTCAGGATCAAGGTGTCATAACCGGCTTCTTTTACCCGCGCGAGGAGATCAATCGAGAATGATCTGTCTCGCCAGACATAGAGCTGAAACATTTTTCGGCCTGCAGGGACCGAGCGCGCCAGCTCTTCGGGCGACGTCGTGCCGAGTGTCGAAAGGCCGTAATGGATGCCGTGGCGAGCCGCGACCCGCGCGACCGCGATCTCGCCCTGGTAGTTCATCAGGCGGGTAAACCCTGTTGGCGCAAAGACGAAGGGCCAGTCGCTTTTGACGCCGAGAATCGACGTTGAGGTGTCTACTTTGCTTATCCCAACGAGAACATCTGGTTGGAATTCGACCTTCGAATAGACGTCGCGTTGGCGCTTCAGGGTGATTTCGCTAGCCGCTGATCCGTCGACGTAGTCAAATACTGCCTTTGGAGTCTTTCTTCTCGCCAACTTTCTCAGATCCCACAGGTCGGCGCAAGTGTTGAGGCGAGCCGCAGTTCGGTTGAATTGCGGTGATCTGATGGTAAAAAAGTCTGACACGTCCGACCATTTTGGAATGTGTCTCTTGGTATTCGGGTTGGTGGGATCATTCGCCCCAAAAACTGTACTAACCCCAGCTCTTACGGTCTTGTCGCTAGACATTCCTAGAACTGAATTCCACGCGTGAGCGCGCCGTCGACGACGAGGTTGGTACCCGAAATTCGACCCGCGGCGGGACTCGCCAAAAAGGCCACTGCGTTCGCGGTATCTTGAGTGGCGCCCATTTTCCCAGTCGGATTTAGGTCCATCGCCATCTTGAATAGCTCGGGGTTTCCGGACTCGATACTCTCCCACACCCCGCCGGGGAAGTAGGTATTTCCGGGCGACACTGTATTGGCGCGGATGCCGCGAGCGGCGTGTGCGAAAGCCAGGTGGGCGCTATAGGCGATTATGGCAGACTTCACCGTTCCGTACGGTCCGCCGGCAAAGTCGACTTCTCGGCCCGAAACGCTCGAGATGTTGACGATCGAAGGGCTCTCGCTAACTTCAAGGTATCGAAGGGCGGCGCTGCACACTCGTACCGTACCGAGGAGATCGACGTTTATCGAGAGCTGCCAGTTCTCCTCGCTCGTCGGTATCGCGAGTGCGCTGACGTTGTTGACGACTATGTCGATTCCGCCGAGCTCGCTCGCTGTGCCGTCGACCCAGTGGAGGATCCCCTCTGCGTCAGAAACATCGAGTACTGTGCCGATCACCCGAGGTCCGATGTGTGCAAGAGCTTCCTCGGTCGACTTCACCTCCTTTGGGTTTCTAGCGCAGAATGCGACCGCAACTCCTTCTCGGAGCAGCGTTTCGACAATTGCTCGGCCGATTCCCCGGGTCCCTCCCGTCACGAGGGCTTTCTTACCGGTAAGTTGCAGATCCATCTCTACGTCCTTTCCTGTCGGGTCCGTCGTGCAAAATCGGCGCCTCGCACGCGGTTACCGCCCAGAGCCAAAACTTCGGACCGTCGCGGCGTTGCCGCTTCGGGCGAATGAGTTGTGGGCTGCCACCGTAAACTTCGGGCCGTCCATCATGATAGCTATCTTCTGGGTTCAAATATCGCCGACCGCATGAAAGTTGCAGGCTTGGCCAAAACGGTGGGCCTCGACTCCAAATTTGCACGCCAGGCGTGGCTGAAACAATGTGATCCACCCCGAGCCAAATTGAGTCGCCGGGGACATGGCTCATCTAGCGGCTAGGAATGGATTACAAGCGGGTGCCACCTTGGCTCGAATCGATAAATCGACGGCCGTCGGTTTGCTTGTGATCGAAGCGTAAGTGCTCCCGTTCGCACGAGAGATGGGGTCGCAGCTACGGCGCTGAGATGATG
>JAJYGZ010000217.1 GCA_021790495.1 Actinomycetes bacterium | reverse complement strand
CGATCCGCATATCACAGCGCCGTCTTTCACGATCCTGATCACCTCCGGCGCACCGTGGCGCGAATTCTCGCTGATTCAGGGATCGGGCAACGCACCTTGGAGCCTGCCGATGGCTTGCAGGATTCCCAACTCAAGGGTGGGTCGCGACTCCATGTGGTGCACGGGGATCTCACCAAAGAGGGATCGCTGGTGGTCAACATTAGAAAGTTCACCGGGCTGCCTACGCGGAGCCTCGCCGAACTGGTGGCTAATCAGATGTTGAGCGCTGAGGCGGCATCGTTCTTGGAACTCGCCCAGCAGGCCCGAGCTTCGATAGTCTTTAGCGGACCTCCGGGATCGGGCAAGACCACGCTGCTTGGCACCTTGGCCTCCGAACTTCCGGCCGATACCAGGGTGGTCATAGCCGAAGAGGTGCTCGAGACCCATATTCCGCTGCCCAACGTGGTGCATCTGCAGACCCGTCCACCCCGGCCCGACCGCGCCGGGGTGGACCTGCGCCAACTTGTCGCTGGCTTTTTGCGGATGGCTCCCGATGTGGCAATTGTTGGCGAGGTTAGAGATAGAGAGGCGCTGCCACTGGTGCTCACGCTTTCTTCTGGAGTCTCCGGTTACACCACGCTCCATGCGACCTCGGCGCGCGGAGCTCTCTCACGACTGCGCCTTTTGATCCAAATCGCAGGATTCCAAATTCCCTTTAGCGCGGTAACCCATATGGTCACAGAGGCGATCGATGTCGTCGTGTATTGCACCCGCATCGGCGGAGTGCCCCGAGTCACCGAAATCGTCGCGGTGGAAGAAATCGCCAGCGGATCGGAGAGTTTCACATTCACGACTACCCCGCTCTTTGTCCATGAGCAAGCTTCGAACAGTCTGGTCCCCACCGGACAGGCGCCACTTCGCCTGGCTCAAAAGGCTCGCGCCCGGGGAATAGCGGCGTCGTGGGAATATTTCACTGGCGGTACAAATGCTCGAAGTTAGCGGCCAAACCTTGGTAATAGCCAGCGGGGGAATCGCGTCCCTCACCGGAGGAGCGCTCCTTTCCGCGCCAGCGCGACGCTCTTCGCGGGCCCAGCCGCACTCTTTGGTGAAACGAACTCTCGAGCCGATCCTAAAGACAATCTCCGAGAGTTCCACCGCAGAAATTGCCGCGCTCGGGATCGCGGTGCCGCTAAGTAGCGTCACGGCCCTTTATTTCACCACGTCCCTAGCATTGGCGATCGGCGTCGCGATCGCGGTATTCTCCCTCTGGCTCCCAAGTTTGGCAAAGCGCCGAGCACGGCGCCTTGAGCAGGGGGCACTTCAAGCATGGCCCGAAGTGTTGTCAGAGATGCAGCTTCGCATCGGCGCATTGGGTACGCCGCTTCCCGCGGCCCTATTCCTGGCGGGCAGTTCGAGCGCTGGCGGGATCGAAGCGGCGTTCTTAGCGGCTGAACGAGGCTTCGCGATCACCGGGTCTTTCGATTCCGCCCTTGCCACGCTGGTCGAGTTGCTTCCTGACTACGGCACAGAGCTGGTCGCTGAGCTGCTTTCAGCGGCCCAAGAGGCGCCCGGCAGTGAGATCTCTCGCTTAATTGAGGACATGCGAATAGACCGCCTCGCCGAGCGCGAGCGCCAGGGAGAATACCGAGCCAAGCTCGCGGGAGTGAACTTTGCGAGATATTTCGTTGTTGCAGTGCCGATCGGAATGATGGCGGCGGGCGCCGGAATCGCTGGCGTCGCTCCTTATCGCTCCGGTCTTGGAATTATCGCAATCGCCTTTTCTGCGACGATTCTGATTGGATGTTGGCTCTGGGCATCTCATCTGGCCAGCCCGTCCAGCCTGTACACCAAGAGGGGGAGCCGATAATGTCGCCGGGCACCGCGGCGATTCTCGCCGCCGTTCTTTGCAGTGCCGCTGGCGCGCTGCTCGGCGCGTCGGCGCTTGCCACAAGTCGCACCCAGCGCAATCGACTTCGCCGTCACTGGCTGCCCACCTCCTCGCGTGGATCTGAGTTCACCAACGGCCTCTCGCGTAATTCAAACGTCCTCAACGAAAAGTTCCGCTCGCGTCTTGGGTTGCCAATATCGCAAAGGGCGTTACCTCCGAGGTACCTCGCGATCGGCCTCGCTGTTGCAGGGTGTCTCGCCTTTGGAGCCGCCAGTGGCATGGTGTCGGTCAAAGCTACCTTGCTCATTGGCCTTGGCCTCCTGGGGGTACCCGCAGCGATCGCGCTTCGCGCCATGAGGAATCGGACTTTGGCGATCCGTGCGATCGAGGGCGCAATGCCGGCGGAGATCGAAAAGCTCGCGGTCTATCTGGCTGGCGGCTATTCGCTGGTTGGGGCCATAACGCGCGTGGCGGAGCGCACCAAGAGCCCATGTGCGGAGATCTTTGAGATAATTGCGCGCGGCCTCAAGGGAGGCGAGGAAATCTCTGTCGCGGTTAGCCAGGCGCGAGAGCTGTTTGAGGCGCCATCGCTTGCTCGACTCGCGAATGTCTTAGAAGGCGCCCTCTATGGAGCCGACTTGGTCAAGGCGGCCAGATCCGAAGCCGCCGCGCAGCGTGAAGCGATTCACCGGCTCGCGTTGGCCGAGATGGAGAAGAACTCCCAAAAGATCTGGATTCCAATAACCATCGCGGCGCTCGTTCCCGGAATCGTACTGATCTTCGTCCCGTTCGTGGCGGTAATGAGAGCCGTCACCAGCGGATAGCGCCATCTTGGCTTGCCCGTCTTGGTCGGGGATTCCCAGAACCCTTATCGCGAAAATCCGTTCGCTTCCAAAACTAGCGCCGCACCAAAAAGGCAGAAACCAAAATGAAGTTGATAACCTCGCTCTTTGTCTTGACGTTGACGACCTGCGATCACCTGGGAGATCGCCTCGCGAATTACTATCGCCTTGAACTTGACCCCGACGCTGGCGAGGGCGTGGTATCCGCGGCGATCGCGGTCCTCATCTTCGCGTTTCTCGGAGTCATACTCTGGGTCGCGTTCAAGGCAACCATGGGTACCGCCACCAATGCGGTCAATGCCCAGGTCGCGAAGCTGGGCCAATAATCCGTGAATACCTCTCTCCATCGCTCGGCGGACGCGGGCAGCGGATTCGTCCCTGCGCTAGTCGGTATCTTGGCGATCGTGGCAATTTTGCAGCTGCTGATATCGATGGCCAAGGTCACCGACGCACAGAGCCGCCTCGCAGCGATAGCCCAAGACACCGCCCGCCTCGAAGCTGGCGCTCTTTTCCAAGCCGGAATTATCTCCCCCGCTGCGGTTCTGGCCTCTGCCCGATCCGAACTCGGAAATCTTGCGGCCGCGACCAGCGTGATAAGCACCCAGAGCGGATCCATGGTGCAAGTCACAATGCGGACAAAAGTCCCCATTGTCACGCTCGCGAACTTGGCGTCGGTTACCACCACGGTAACCGGGCGCGCCGCGATACTTCTCGAACCCAAATGACCAAAGCTACCAAAGCGGCGATTGGGCGCCGAACCACCGCTGAGGGCGGCATGATCGACGTGGCGATGGCGATCGGCGCCCTGTGCATCGTCTTGGTGTTTTCGTTCTACTTGCTCGAGGTGACCGCGGTTTCGGCTCGATACCAGAGCGCCCTATCAGAGTCTTTGCGCAACCTCTCGCGATCCATTCAGCGCAACTCGACTCCCCTGACAACCTCACAAGCAACTGCGCAGGCCGATGCGACCCTGGAAGCGCTTGGCATCCCCGTGTCCAATCTCGGAGTAAGCATCTCGATGTCTTCGCGCTGCAACGCAGAAACCGTGACGCTTTGGATTTCGAACCCGTTGCTCCCACTAAGTCGGATCACCAGCTCAACGACCCAGACCGTCTCGCTTTCGACGGGGTGCGTTTAATGGGTTGGCGCCGAATGGAAAGGCCGATGGCGCAGTCTAATTCAAAACGCCTGGTCAGACCCCGGCGCTCGCGCGCCAGGCGCGAGCGCGGCTCCATCGTGCTGCTTGCACCGGCCATTGCACTATTGGCCATAACGCTGGCAGCGCTCTTGCTGGACCTCGACTTCCTTTACACCGCCAAGGCGGAGCTCGCAAATCGTGTAGAAGCGGCCGCAACTGCAGCGGCCAACAACATCAGCCTGCAGTCCTACTACGGCGCCTCCAGCCTTACGCTCGACCCTTCCCTCTCCCGACAGATTGCGCTTACCCAACTCACGGGACACATCGGGCACGGATACCGGGTAAGCGGCGTGGCGGTCTCAGTTCTTGGCAATTCCGTGTGCGTACACGCCAGCGCCGTGGTGGATCTTCCCGCCTTTTCGGCTCTTCTTGGCGGCTCCCCGCTCTCTAGCATCGACGCCAGGTCAATCGCGACTTTGCCATCCCCAAACGGCTCGATCACCACCGCGCTTGTCCCATGGTGCTAACTAACAATCAAAACCAAGCTCGCTTTGCCAAAGCGACTGACTTGACCTAGGTTAAACAGGTGCGCAACACCAATCAGTCCGATTCCAACTGCTTCGTTTCTATCGAAGACACACCCCTCGCCAACACCGACATCTCCGTGGTAGCGCTTAGGGATTTGCCCTCGCTATCGATTGCGGTATGTGATATTTACGGGACCCAATTCGAAACCTTTAGCTATGAATCGCTCAGCGCTGGCGATAACTTCGCTGTTGCGAGCAAATCGGTGGGGCCAAATCACGCCATCGTCAAGTTATCCGTAGAGGCCGACCGGAGCAGCTACGCTAAGCGAGTACTTCGCCTCGAGGGAGCCGACAACTTTCGAGACTTTGGCGGCTACCAGCCACCCGAACGAGTTCAGATGCCCCTGCGGCGATACTTCCGCAGCGAAAACCTTGGCGGAATCACGCCCGACGGCTTCAGAGCGCTTGAGAGCCTGGGGATAGAGCGCATCTTCGATCTGCGTCGCGGCGACGAAATTGCATTGGCCCCAACTTTGATTCCGGATTCGCTAAATATAGAACTCATCAACGTACCTATCTCCGGCCAAATATTCGGCTTTGATGACGCGCTAGTCGGCGCTTTCTCCAATGTCATAGATCAGATTACCATCACCAATATGGTCGATATGTACGATTTCATCTTAGACAATTACCTAGATGAACTCGTGTCAGTTGCCTCACAGATACTTGCGCCCGCGCGGGGCGCATCGCTGGTTCATTGCACCGCGGGCAAGGATCGGACCGGGCTAGTCGCGGCGCTGGTTCAATTGGCCCATGGCGTGACAAAACAAGATATCTACTACGATTACCTGCTCTCCAATCGACTACGCACGCCGGGACGTATCGCCACACTCAGGCCCCAATTCGAGCGACGGGGTCTGGATATATCCAAATTCAAGTACTACTTTTCCGCACCCTTCCAAGCCTTGGACGAGAACTTCGACCGCCTTACTGAGATCGCCACCAAACACCTCGTCGCCCCTTAATTCCTGTGTTACCAAATGATTAATAAAGCTGCGTGGAATCTGATACGCTCAACACTGGAAGGCACAGCTAGGGTTCGCGGTGGTCAACTAGTTGCCTCGTGCGGCTCGCTGATCCGATTGGACAACCGCGAAGTTGAACGCCTGCGATCAGGGCGATTCGACGTTGAACGAAGTTGATCACATCGAAAGGGGAACGATGCCCGAGTCGCATGAGAACGCTCCGGTAACAATTGAAGCTCTTATGGACGAGCAAAGGACTTTTCCGCCGTCAGAGAAGTTTCGCGCTCAAGCAAATTTCAACTCGACCTCGATCTATCAAGACGGCGAAGACTACGTAAAATTCTGGGGGGACCAGGCGCATCAAATTCTCTGGAGGTCGCCTTGGAGCGAGACGCTCGACTGGTCGAACCCGCCGTTTGCCAAGTGGTTCGTCGGCGCCAAGCTCAATGTGACCGAGAGCTGTCTGGATCGCCATCTCAAGGACAAAGGGGACAAAGTCGCCTATTACTTCGAGGGCGAGCCGGGCGACACGCGCACGCTTACCTATCGCGACCTCTACCATGAGGTAAACAAGCTGGCCAACGGCCTTGAGGAACTAGGAGTTGGCAAAGGCGACAGGATCGCGATCTACATGGGCATGGTACCCGAACTCCCGATCGCGCTGCTGGCGTCGGCCCGTCTTGGTGCTACGCACTCGGTGGTATTCGGCGGCTTCTCATCGGATTCGCTGCGTGATCGCATCAATGACGCCGAGGCAAAGGTGCTGATCACCTGCGACGAGTCGTGGCGAGCTGGAAGCCGGGTTGCTCTCAAGGAGTACGCAGACCGCGCCCTTGAGGAGACACCGTCGATCGAAAAGGTCGTCGTCGTAGCCAGAACCAAGGCAGATGTCCACATGCGCGCCGGGCGCGACATCTACTACCACGACTTGATCAAAAACCAGTCCGGGGAGAAGCTGGCCACCGAGACCGATTCGGAAGACCCGCTCTTCATCCTCTACACTTCGGGGACAACGGCGCGCCCAAAGGGAATCCAGCACAACACCGGGGGATACTTGCTGGGCGCCGCATTTACCCACAAGTACGTCTTTGACATCAAGGACGATGACATCTACTGGTGCACGGCCGATATCGGCTGGGTCACCGGACATAGCTACATCGTCTATGGCCCCCTTGCCAATGGCACCACCAGCGTACTGTACGAGGGTGTGCCCAACTTCCCAGACAAAGACCGTTTTTGGGCGACTATCGAGAAGTACAAGGTCACCCAGTTCTATACCGCTCCGACCGCGATTCGAACTTTCATGAAGTGGGGTTCCGAGTACGCTGATCGCCACGACCTCTCAAGTCTCAAGGTCATCGGCACCGTCGGCGAGCCGATCAACCCCGAGGCTTGGATCTGGTACAACAAGACCATCGGACATGAGAATTGCCCGATCGTAGATACCTGGTGGCAAACCGAGACCGGCCACATCATGATCTCTCCGCTGCCCGGCGTTACCACCACCAAACCCGGCTCCGCCACGGTTCCCCTGCCTGGTATCGGCGCCGATATCGTTGACGACGAGGGACACCCGGTACCGCTGGGAGGCGGCGGATATCTGGTTCTCACCCACCCCTGGCCAGGAATGCTCCGAACGATCTATCGAGATCCAGAGCGCTTTGTCGACGTTTACTGGAGCCGCTTCTCCAAACCCGCCGAGAACAAATGGGTCTACTTCGCCGGGGATGGCGCCAAGCGCGACACCGATGGATATTTCTGGCTGCTCGGCAGAGTCGACGACGTGATGAACATATCCGGACATCGAATCTCGACCCTTGAGGTAGAATCCGCCCTGGTGGATCATCCCGCCGTTGCAGAAGCGGCGGTGGTGGGACGCGCCGACGCTACGACGGGCCAGGCAATTGCGGCATTCGTGACCCTGAAAGGGACTGTCGAAGGTACCGAGACCCTTCTGCAAGAGCTTCGCAACCATGTCGCCACCAAGATCGGCAAGATCGCTCGACCGGCGTCGATCGTGTTCACTGACGAACTGCCAAAAACTCGCTCAGGGAAGATCATGCGGCGTCTGCTGCGCGATATCTCTGAACAACGGCAGCTCGGCGACGTTACGACACTTGCGAATGCTGACGTCGTCAAGGAGATCGCTGATCGCGCAAACTCGGCAGGCGCCAGACGGGACACTGCGGACTAGTCCACGACTCAAGCGGCGCGAACTGAAAGGGAGCCGCGAATGACTCACATGCGAATTTCATGGCTAAACAGACGCTCTTTCAGCAACTTCGTAAGGAGGTATTAATGATGGCCTGACCAGATGCCAACGACCGAACTCGATGATGCCTAAATTTCATAGCGCATCCTATGCAAAATATCGTATTCAAGATCATCAGATGTCACGTGAGTAGTTGACAAAATGGGGGATTCATGTCTGCAAAGGATACATTTGCCGATCCGGCGCACTGGGCTGTTACAGCGTTCGCTACAACGTCCTTTATGCTGGGTTTTATTAATGCCGGTCTTATCAGTCCATCTGCCTTGGGGATTGTGCTACCCACGGCCCTAATATTCGGAGGGGTTGTCCAGCTCATAGTTGCGATAATCGAAGTAGTTCGGGGCAGCACATTTGGAGCTGTAGTGTTCGGCACATACGGACCATTCTGGATTATTTACGGTCTATACGTACAATTTTATGCAAAGACGGTAACCGATGGGGGTCCTACAGCGGCACTTTTCTTAGCCATGTTTGCGGTTATAACCTTTTACTTATTTATTGCGTCGCTCAGGACGGATGTCGTGCTGGCCGTGATATTTGCCCTAATTTGTGTCGCGCTAATACTCTTAGCGGTCGGCGCCGGAACTGCCAACGCCTCGATGACCAAAATGGGCGGCTGGATCACCATCATCTTTGCGGTTTTGGCTTGGTACCATGCGGCGGGCGGAGTGATTGCGTCGACTTGGGGCAGACAACTGCTGCCAGTCGGGCCACTTGGACCCAAGGAGAAAAAATAACAATATCCATTGCTCCGCAATGGTAAGTCGCTTGAGGGTTGAGATACATTTCAACCCTCAAGCCTCTAATCAATTGCTTCCGCGGCGTGGCCTTTATTGAACTCCCAACACAGGTGTTGATTTCCATAGCCGAAGAATCGAGGAATTGACTCCGGTATGCGCTCGACT
>JAJYGZ010000225.1 GCA_021790495.1 Actinomycetes bacterium | reverse complement strand
TCGATGGGAGCCGTAACCCTGAACCGCCCAGTGGTGGGAATCGCCGCCACTCCGAGCGGGAACGGGTATTGGCTCGTCGCCTCTGACGGCGGAGTGTTTACCTTCGGAGGCGCCCAGTTCTTCGGCTCGATGGGAGCCGTAACCCTGAACCGCCCAGTGGTGGGAATCGCCGCCACTCCGAGCGGGAACGGGTATTGGATGGTGGCTTCGGACGGTTCGGTATATTCGTTTGGCGGGGCGCCTTCGTATGGCTCGGAGGCGGGCGTGGCGATGAAGCATCCGATAACCGCGATGGCTGTCTCGCCAGGGGGTGCCGGCTATCTCCTGGCGGCCCAGGGCTACTACAATTCGCCAGCGCCTCTCACCCCGAGTGCCGGGACTTGGGCGCCTGGAGCCGGGCGCTGGACGCCGATCGGCCCGACGCTGGGTGGGGCACCAGTGGAGTTTTCCACTTGGCTCTCGCCGGCACCGGGAGTTCCGGCGGCTTCAGTGGTTCTCATCGAACAAGGGCAGACCAGGGCCGCGCTTTACGCGGGGTACGACCAGCCCAGTGGCACATGGACATATTCCACTTCGATCGATCCATCACTTCGGCCGTCTTTGGTGGCGTCGTTTAATTCCGGCTTCCGCCTCGACGCTTCCCAAGGCGGTTTTTATCAGGATGGCATTTGGGCGACGCCTTTAGTGAATGGGGCGGCCTCATTGGTGATCCACAACGACGGGAGCGTGAATATCGGTCAGTGGGGGCGAGACGTTTCCATGAGCCCTTCAGTGTCTGAAGTGCGCCAGAACCTTTCGCTGCTTGTCGACGGCAATAGGCCGGCGCCCAACGTGGGCAACATCGCAGCATGGGGTTTAACGGTCGGGAATGTTACGAACACCTGGCGCTCGGGCATTGGCCTCGACCCAGAAGGCGACATTATCTACGTGGCCGGGCCCGGCCTCAATCCCGCCGAACTTGCGAGCGTGCTTATTAGTGCGGGAGTGGCTGAGGGGATGCAGCTGGACATAAATCCGATGTTCCCGCTCTTCTCGTCCTACGTCGGTGGGGTCCCGACCAAGCTTCGTCCCGACATGTATTATCCGGCTGACCACTATTACTCTGCCACGGAGCGCGACTTCTTCGCGATCTTCGGTTGAACTCCGAGGGCGGCCGAGGCCGCGCCGGGGTGCGCGACTCGGCGCTGACGGCTCAGTTCGGTGCGATTTCGGGCGCGGGCGCTATCGTCGTTATCATGCCCAACGATCTAAAGCCGATTTAGCACTGGCGTGAACGACGATTGCATCTTTTGTGCGAGAGTTCAAGGCGGCGATCTCATCGCCGCTGACGGTCTTTTCGCTGCGTTCTGGGACCGATATCCGATCTCGCCCGGGCATGCGTTGGTGGTTCCCACTCGCCACTGTGAAGGATTTTTCGATTTGGATCCGAGCGAAGCCTCGGCGCTTCACGGGTTCGTCGGTTTGACCAGAGCCGCCATCGAGAAGACCTTTCGTCCCGATGGCTACAATATCGGCGTAAATTCGGGCGCTGCGGCTGGCCAGAGCGTGTTTCACCTTCACATCCACGTCATTCCCCGCTATTGGGGCGACACCAACGACCCCAGAGGGGGCATTAGAGTGCTATTCCCGGCGGAGATGCGCTACTGGGACCGAACGGAGTCCTAAGCTCGCGGGAGAATTGCCGGGACCGTGTGATCTATTTCACAAGAATACGCAATATTTGAGGTCTGCATTTGTGAGCAAACTAGTGAGTGGCGATTCGGCAACAAAACTATTTGCCGTGGCACGCGATTGAAGTGGTGACATGAAGATTGTTAAACAAGGGGTTTCGGCGCCGATGCGGCCCGAGCGCTACAGCGGTGCCGTGGAGCTCGAGATGATGCACCAGTCTCCAAATCCCGCAGACGCAGGTCTTCTGCGGGTTCATTACGGACCGGGATCGGTGACGAATTGGCATTCGCACCCGGGAGGTCAGTTTCTCTACGTGCTCTCAAAGGACGCGACGATCGGGACGGACGAAGTTGGCGAGATTGACTTAGACCAGGGCACACTTGTCATCGTCCCGCCTGGTGAAAGGCACTGGCACGGCTCGACTAATAATAGAGAGGCGACCTTTCTTGCTGTTAATTGGGGTGTAACCCGGTGGGAGGATTCGTCGGCGGTAACGCGCTCCTAGGTCGAGCCGGTTCCATCTGCTCGTCAAAGCCGCGCCGAGCTTTGCAATAGCCTTCAGGGGATCTGCCTACCTATTAGCATCGGTCTTGACGAAATGGCGTCGCCATCGAGATTTGGGCGGTCTTAAATTTGGCGTGGGGATTCTTCGGCGAAGAACATGTCGAGCTGACCGATGTCGAGAAAGATATTGGCGCTCGAATCGGGGAGCGCGATGTCGACGTTTACGCCACCGGGGTTATGTCCAATATCTACCGGGTTGCGTCCATGATGCGCAATCATATGGAGCGCGAGATACTGGTCGACGACGGTTTATCCTTCACCGCCTTTATCGTCATGTTCACGCTGTGGGTTTGGGGAGACATGGAATCCCAGCGTCTGGCCGGCAAGGCCGGCGTCACCAAAGGCACGCTTACCGGTGTAGTTAAAACGCTGGAACGCAGAGGGCTGTGCGTGCGCGGCGGAAGCGCCGAGGACCGGCGGCGCGTAATCGTCTCGCTCACCGAAAATGGGGCGAACGTGGTCCAGAAGCTTGCACCACTCTACAACAGGGAGGAGAGCAGGCTTGTCGATGGCTTGAGCTTAGAGAATCAGCTTTTAGTGGCCAACAGTCTGCGCGCCGTACTTAAGACTGGCTCAAAGCTGAAGGCGGGGTCCAAGTCCGGACGTTACCGGGGCAGCGGAGAATCCGATAGCAGGCTCCAAGAACCAGGTGCATAAGTTAGGGGTAGCAGACCTCGAGCGCGTTGGCGCCAAAGACACTGTATAGGACGTCGGGTGGCGCTTGGCCGCATGGATAGGTTGTGTAGGTCTGGACGACGTTCCAGACCTTGGCGGTAAGTCGTGCCAAAACCCCTGTCGAGCCGTCTGCGAAGCAAGTTGTGCCGGGGGACTTTTGCGCCGTGGCGCTAGCGTCGAGGATCGCATAGGTTGGATCGGCGCTTGAAATGGCGATCGTCGCCAGGGCTGAACAGCTATTCGACCATCCTCGCGAATCTGCGGTAGCGATTATCGCGCTTGACTGGGTGGCGGTGGGCCGCACTGGCTGACAGGTGTTGCCTAGCGCCTGTTTCAATTCTGCTACTGCGGCGTTGACTGGGGCAATCGGCGCGGCGACATTGGTAGGAGCGAAGTTGACTTGGCGCGAGAGCACCCCAAGTGCGGGGCTTGAGCTCAATGCCGGTGGCGCTAGCGGCGAGGTGCGCAAGTGCTTAATCGCCGCGGAAAACATGGCAGCACCCGCGTTTCGCTCGTCCGCCGACAATTGGACGATCTTGGGCTCGAGATAGACGTCGGCGACAACGGTGAAATAGGCCGAGCACAGCGTCGGCAACGGCGGCGACGTCGGGATTAGCGGCTGGGTCGAAGTGGTGGTCGAATTCGAGGCAATGACGGTCGTCGCGCTTCCGGAATTTCCGTCATTGGCATTTGCGGTCGATGCGCCACACGAGGTCAGCGTCAGCATTGCGAATGAGAGCCAGACTAACTTTTTGGGTTGCATGATTCGCACTACCTTAGCTCAAGTGTCGGACTGCCCGAAACGATGCTTATACCCATGCTCTTTGGCTTTGTCCCAAGTGCATGGCCGACGACCCTAAGAGGTCAGGTACTCGGAGCAATAGGGGCGACAGGTGGCGCGGGCTGGGACGGCCCTATCGTCGCTCCTCGCGCAACTAGATTCCTTTGGTGAAGGCGAGGTGACTCCGAGTTGGTACTGCGTTGGAGGGTTCGGCTTCTTTTTGGTGTCATCGCCTTGGCGGCTTACCTCGTGATAGTTGATCGGACCGGAGTCAAAGCTCCGCGCCCAATTCCCAATCCGGCCTCTAACTCTACGATCACGCAGCGAACCTGGGACATCTGCATAGCCGGCAGTCCGAGCGCTGGAATTCCTGTCGACGAGTACCCGCCGTCTTTCAATGCCGCCACAGTGGTGAATTCGCTCGCTTGCGAGAAGGCCATGCTGGCCGAGATCAATCGGCGACACGTGGCCGAGGGCGTCCCCGCGATGGTGCTTCCGGCAAATTTCAATTCTCTTAGCGCAGCTATGCAATTGGTGGTGGCACTCAATGCCGAAAGGGTATCGCGCAAACTCGTCCCGATTTCGGGCATGGCGGCCAGTCTCAACGCGGACTCAAAAGCGGCCGCCCATCGCGGTATAGATCCAAACCCGAGCAAGGCGGACGGCAACTGGAGTGAGTACAACAGCATCTGGGCGGGCGGTTATCAATCGGCCCTGATGGCGGACTTTGACTGGATGTACAACGACGGGTGGGGTGGGAGCGCTGCTCAGACGATAAATGTCGACTGCAAATCGACCAAAGACAAGTCCTGCTGGGGGCATCGCGACGCTATTTTAGCCAATTACTCCCTCCAAGCAGGGGACGTGCTCGTTGCCGGTGGGGCAGTCGTGACCAGTGGCCCGCGCAGTCTTTCTTTGCCGTCATGGGCGGCGGCGTTCGAATCGGTTCCCAGCAACGAGATTTCGGCCCTGGTTCCACTGGCTCGTTAGACCGAGAGCGAAACCGCCGAAGGCTCGATGGGCATCGGCAGATCAGTGCTGTTCATTAGGTACCTGTCGATCGCCGCGGCCGCCGAGCGTCCTTCCGAAATGGCCCAGACAATGAGGCTCTGTCCTCTTCGAGCGTCTCCGCAGGCGAAGACCCCGGCTCTGTTGGTCATCCAATTTCCATCTGTGGCAAGAGCTTGACGGAGTGTCATTTCCAAACCCAATTGCGAGACGAGACCTTGCGCCGGGACCCCGATAAAGCCCATCGCCAGCAGCACCAGCTCAGCCCGAATCTCCTGTTCGCTGCCTTTGACCTTGGCGAAGGTCATCTTGTTGTCTAAAGAACGCAGCTCGACACGATGAGTATGGAGCAGCGCAACATTGCCGTTGTCGTCTCCAGAAAGCATCTCGGTGTTGATGGAAAATTCGCGCGCTCCGCCTTCCTCGTGAGCCGACGAGACGCGATAGATCATCGGATAGGTCGGCCAAGGGTTCGCCATCGGCCGTTCGTCGGAGGGACGCGGCATTATCTCGAGTTGGGTTACGCTCAGCGCGCCCTGGCGGTGTGCAGTTCCCAGGCAGTCGGCGCCGGTATCGCCGCCGCCGATAACGATCACGTGTTTGCCTCGCGCAGATATCGGCGAGTCAGGGAGGTCGCCTTCTTGAACCCGATTTGCCAAGGGAAGATACTCCATCGCTTGGTGGACTCCGTTTAGCTCCCTGCCGGGAATGGCGAGGTCCCTTGGGATCTGAGCTCCGACGGCGACCAGCACGGCATCGAATTCGCTTCGAAGCGCTCCAGCGTCAATATCGAGTCCGATCTCTACACCGGTGACAAAGATCGTTCCTTCGGCGCGCATCTGGTTGAGGCGGCGATCCAAGATTTTCTTCTCCATCTTGAACTCTGGAATCCCGTAGCGGAGGAGTCCCCCGATGCGGTCCGCCTTTTCAAAGACGGTAACTGCGTGGCCAGCTCGGGTAAGTTGCTGGGCTGCGGCGAGTCCCGCCGGGCCCGATCCGATGACCGCGACCCGACGGCCCGTCGAGGCGCTGGGAACGATTGGCTTTACCAGGTCCTTTGAAAACGCGTGCTCGATGGTCTCTTGTTCGATCAGCTTGATTGACACCGGATCGGCGGATATCCCGACAACGCATGCTGACTCGCAAGGAGCCGGGCAAAGTCGACCGGTGAATTCGGGAAAGTTGTTGGTGGCCTGCAATCTCTCGCTTGCCTCTTTCCACTCTCCTCGATAGATCAGGTCATTCCATTCCGGTATCAAGTTGCCGAGCGGGCAGCCTTCGTGGCAAAAAGGAATACCACAGTCCATGCAGCGAGCCGCCTGGACCTTTAGGTCGCCATCTTCGAATGGAAGATAGACCTCATTCCAATCGCGTACGCGAAGTTCAGCCGGACGCCTCTTGGGCCCACTCCTGCCGTATTTCATGAACCCCCGGGGGTCGGCCATCTTGTCTTACCTTTCGGATGAATTCTTACAGCGATCTGCAAATGCGCGGGAAGTACTCGCGCCCAAGTGCTTTCGTCAGTTTCGGCTTGGTCTAGGCTCCCTGGGCTTCAGCTTGCCGATTTGCCAGCAGGACGGCTTTGTAGTCGCGAGGAAAGACCTTTATGAACCGCTCTACTTCGTTGGCAAAGTTTTCCAGAATCGCCCGAGCGCGGTCCGAATCGGTCTCGCCAAGGTGCTCGGAGAGGATGTTCTTGAGCCAAGTCCTGTCCTCGTCCTCAAGCGGGTCGAGATCGACCATCTCGGTATTCACGATCTCGGCGAAGCTTCGATGCGGGTCCCAGACGTAGGCTTCGCCTCCAGACATTCCGGCGCCGAAGTTCCTTCCAGTGGAGCCGATTACCACCACGCGGCCACCTGTCATGTACTCGCAGCCGTGGTCGCCGACGCCTTCCACTACGGCGATGGCGCCGGAGTTGCGGACCGCGAATCTTTCCCCGACCATGCCGCGAAGAAACAGTTTGCCCGAAGTCGCCCCGTAAAGGAGAACATTTCCGGCGATGATGTTATCTTCGGGTACGAAGACTGCGCTGGGATCGGGCCGCACCACCAATACGCCGCCGGAGAGTCCCTTGCCGACGTAGTCGTTCGCATCGCCGATCAAGGTGAGCTTTATGCCTTTGGGTACGAACGCTCCGAAGCTCTGCCCCGCGGAGCCCCGGAAGGTGAAGTCGATGGTTCCGTCGTCGAGCCCCTTGCCTCCGTGACGCCGCGTCAGTTCGGATCCCAACATGGTTCCAACGCTGCGATTGACATTTTGAATCTTGAAGGAAGCGCTGACTTTCGCACCTGACGCAAGCGCTTGGGACGCCGCTTCAATTAGCTGGTTGTCAAGAACGCCGTCGAGGCCGTGGTCCTGCTTGACGCTATTGCGTCGCGGTGTATCGCTCTTGAGATAGTCCGAGGCGAGGATCGGCGAGAGATCCAAACCCGAAGCTTTGAAGTGCTGGACAGCGGCCTTGGTGTCCAGCGACTCGACGTGGCCGATGGCTTCATCCAGTGTCCGGAAGCCAAGGCGAGCCAGGTATTGGCGAACCTGCTCGGCGATGAACTCGAAGAAAGTCACTACGAATTCTGGCTTTCCGCTGAACTTTGCTCGCAGTTCTGGATTCTGGGTGGCGATGCCAACTGGACAGGTATCCAGGTGGCAAACCCGCATCATTATGCACCCCGATACCACGAGCGGGGCGGTGGCAAAGCCAAATTCCTCCGCGCCGAGCAGCGCGGCGATGATGACATCTCTTCCGGTCTTGAGCTGGACGTCGACCTGCACAACGATGCGATCGCGCAAACCGTTGCCGATCAGTGTTTGCTGAGTTTCAGCCAAGCCGAGTTCCCATGGGATTCCGGCGTGTTTCAGCGACGTCAAAGGAGATGCGCCAGTGCCCCCGTCATGTCCGGAAATTAACACCACGTCTGAGTGCGCCTTGGCGACTCCCGCTGCGACGGTCCCAACCCCGACTTCTGCGACCAGCTTGACATGGATTCGAGCTTGGGGATTGGAGTTCTTCAGATCGAAGATCAATTGAGCGAGATCCTCGATGGAGTAGATGTCGTGATGCGGTGGCGGCGAAATCAAGCCGACGCCCGGCGTGGAATAGCGCGTCTTGGCTATCCAGGGATAGACTTTTGTGCCCGGGAGCTGGCCACCTTCGCCCGGCTTGGCGCCCTGGGCCATCTTTATCTGGATGTCGGTCGCGTTGACGAGATATTCGCTGGTCACTCCGAAGCGCCCTGAAGCGACCTGCTTAATCGCCGATTTGCGCGAGTCGCCGTTCTCGTCTGCTAGGTAACGATCGGGGTCCTCGCCCCCTTCGCCCGTGTTCGACTTGCCCCCGATGCGGTTCATCGCGATAGCGAGCGTTTCGTGCGCCTCCTTGGAGATCGAGCCGTAGCTCATTGCCCCGGTGGAGAATCGCTTGACGATCTCTGAAGCCGGCTCGACCTCGTCGATCGGCACCGGAGCGCGCAGCCCCTCCTTGAAATCGATGAGACCTCTAATCGTGGCCAGCTTCTTGGCCTGGTTGTCAATTATGCGTGCGTAATCGCTAAAGATGTCGAAGCGCTTGTTGCGGGTCGAATGCTGGAGCTTGAAGACGGTCTCGGGATTGAAGAGGTGGTATTCGCCCTCGCGCCGCCACTGATATTCGCCGCCGACCTCAAGTTCGCGGTGGGCGAGTTCGCTCTCGCGAGCAAGGAAGGCCAGGTGGTGTCGCGCCGAAACTTCGGCGGCAATCTCCTCTATGCCCACTCCTTCGATGCGCGATGGGGTCCCGGAAAAGTATTCCTCGATTACCTCACTCGAGATGCCGACGGCTTCAAAGACCTGAGCGCCGGTATAGGAGGCGACGGTCGAGATGCCCATCTTGGACATTACCTTCAGCACGCCCTTGAAAGCGGCCT
>JAJYGZ010000273.1:6424-8607 GCA_021790495.1 Actinomycetes bacterium | reverse complement strand
GGGGATATTTCAATAATGCTTAAAGACGCAATCGATCGGCTTTGGGATGAGAGGGAGCACCAAGACCTCAGTTCCAAGGCAAACTTCGCGGTTATTTCCGAGGCCATCGGCGGACTCGACGACGGGTCGCTGCGTGTCGCCTATTACGACTCCGACGGCACAGTCGTGGTAAATGAGTGGCTCAAGCGAGCGATACTGCTGCTGTTTCGCGCCACCTCGGCCGAGGTGTCCGTCGCCGGTCCCTTCGAATACCGTGACAAGATTCCTCTCAAGAGCGGCTACGAGAAGCTTGGTGTTCGAGTCGTCCCTGGCGCCTCGGCGCGTTGGGGCTCCTATCTCGCTCCGGGTGTTACCATGATGCCAAGTTATGTCAATATCGGTGCTCGGGTGGGAACTTCGACCATGGTCGACACCTGGGCCACCGTCGGTTCATGCGCCCAAATAGGCGAAAGGGTTCATCTCGCCGGAGGAGTGGGAATCGGTGGAGTACTTGAGCCGCCCCAGGCAGCACCGGTTTTTATCGACGACGAGGCTTTCGTGGGGTCACGCGCCATGATTACCGAGGGAGCTAGGGTGGGCGCAGGCGCCGTAATAGGCGCCGGTGTGATCTTGAATCCCTCGATCCCGGTGATCGACACCGAGACCGGTACCGAGATCTCCCGCGGCATTGTTCCTCCCTGGTGCGTGGCGGTGGCGGGTTCGCGGGCCAAGACCTATCCGGGAGGGGAGTTCTACCTTCCGTGTGTACTGGTTATTAAGCGACTTGGAGTGGGGGAGCGCCACGACAAGGTCGCACTGAATGACTTCCTTCGCGATCAGGGGGTCGCACTCTAGTGACCGATCGACACGGCGATCTCGTCGCGCTGACGAAAGAGCTGGTGAGGATATCCTCAGTATCGAGAGACGAGGCGGAGATAGCCGACTTCGTAGAGGCTGCGCTAAGGGCCAACTCCGATCTGGAAACCATTCGGATCCAGAACAACCTGGTGGCGGTGGCGCGCGGATTTGACCCAGCTGAGAGCCTGATTGTCGCAGGCCACCTCGACACGGTGCCGCCGACCGGGTCGATGCCCGACCTCGGGGAAGCCGATGTCGCAGTTGGCGTGGGGGCTGTGGACATGAAAGGTGGCTTGGCGGTGATGTTGGCGTTGGCTGGCGCAAAGCCGACCAAGGCCATCAAATTCGTCTTTTACGCTTGCGAGGAGATATCGCGGCACTATTCGGGTCTCTTGGAGATCGAGCGCGCCGATCCGCGACTGCTGGTGGGGCGAACGGCGATTGTGATGGAGCCGACCAGCGCGATGATCGAGGCTGGCTGTCAAGGTACCGCGAAGTTTCGAGCCAAGGTTCGCGGTGTCCGTGCCCACAGCGCGCGCCCCTGGATGGGCCTAAATGCGATTCATCGCGCCCATGCGCTGTTGGGCTGGCTAAATGAGTATCGCGCAGTCGAATACGAGATCGATGGGTATCGCTATCGCGAAGCCTTGTCGGCGGTAGGGATATCGGGTGGCATCGCTGGCAACGTCGTTCCCGATGAAGTTGTGCTGGACATCAATTACCGCTTCGCGCCTCGCGGACGCGACGCCGACGCGGTCGAGGAAATCCGCTCAAAGATAGCGTCGTGTCTTGACGCGTCGGTCGGCGACACCGTAGAGACCATAGAGTGGGCTCCCTCGGCCCCGCCCAATCTCAGCAATCCGGTAATTGCGAAGCTGACCCGTCTTGCTGGTGGCAAAGTTGCGGCCAAGTTGGGATGGACCGACGTGGCATTTTTCTGGGAGCGCAAGATTCCAGCGTGCAACTTTGGTCCCGGAGACCCGCTCATGGCCCATACAGACTACGAAGTGGTGACCAGAAAACAACTTGACGAGGTCGCCAATGCTATGTTCGCCTTGGTGTACCCCTAGTGCGGTGATCGAGATTTCCGATGCGAACTAGGAATTAATCCATTTCTGAACTGTTCAGCTTTCCGGGTGACAAAATTTGGGGGTAGATAGGCGCGAGAAACCTCTCAACGCGCCCGATGCGTCACCGGTGCTGTGTCTCGATGAAAAGACCCCCACCCAGACCTTGGATCCCTCCCAGCAGCCGACGGTTACCGGGCCTTCCCAAAGTGCGACCTCTGTGTTATGGGCGATTCTCGCAGTGGGGGACATTTAGGTCTTCTCTCGAGTTTTGGCAGG
>JAJYGZ010000273.1:0-6414 GCA_021790495.1 Actinomycetes bacterium | reverse complement strand
AAACCGCGACGGGTATAGGGAGGGCGGAGCCAGACCTCGCCAAGGGTGGTCTCAGCCGAACGGCTCTGGCTGCAAATCCTCGAATTGACCGAGACCCTCAGAATCAAAGACCAGCGACACACTTCGTCAAAGTGCTGGGCCCCACGCCCACGCGAATATCTTGTCCGTTCTCTTCGCACCGGGCAAAGATCCGCGAGGTCGGAACGGATTCACCCTTGGAATGCATCAAACAGATCGCGCAACTGCAGCGGCCAATAACGACGACACCCGATCTCCCATCCCGGTTACCTCAAAGGCTGGAACCGCAGGCGAAAAGAGATAGCCCTGGCCGTATTGGCAACCGTAGCGGCGGAGACGGGCGAGCTGGGCGGGCGTCTCGATTCCCTCGGCGAGCACCGTCATATCGAGCAGATGACAGAGCGAGATAATTCCTTCGAGCAGCCGCTCCGCGTAGGCGCCCCGCTCCGCGGAGTTCACGAAGCTGCGGTCGACCTTGATGACATTGGGACGCAGCATCGCCAGGTAGGAGAGCGATGAATATCCGGTGCCGAAGTCGTCCAGCGCCACGGAAGTCTCGAGGAGCTGGAGGGATTCGATAGCTCTGATCGCCGATTCGATATCCGATAGCGCGATGCTCTCGGTGATCTCCAGCACCAGACGCTCCGGTGCGAGATGACTCGATGCAAGCACATCCTTGATGGTTGAAACCAGCCTGGGATCGTGGAACTGCCGGGCAGAAAGGTTGACGGCGATGTACGGCGCTCGGGCGTCGGATCGGGTTGGCTCCCAAGTTGCCGCCTCGGCGATTGACTCGCGAAGCGCAAAATCGCCGAGGGTAAGGATGAGATCACTCTGTTCGGCAAGGGGGATGAACACATCGGGCGGTACTAGTCCCCGCTCGGGATGCTGCCAGCGCATCAGTGACTCATATCCGACAACTTCGCCGTTCGCAAGGTCCACGATCGGCTGGTAGTGCATGGAGATCTCTCCATCTTCGAGCGCGTGGGAGAGGTCCTGGGCAAGCATAAAGCGATTGGAATTCCTTTGGCGCATCTCCGGGGAAAATAGCACTTGCCGGGCCTTGCCCCGGCGCTTGGCTTCATACATGGCGGTATCAACATCCTGGATGAGCTCGCCCCAATCCCTGCCACCCCCGGCATCGCACACCACTACCCCGATGCTTGCGCTCTGTTCCACCGCAATCCCGGCGATGAGGAATGGCTCGGTGAAGACGTCGAGCAGGCGTTGAGCCATCTCTTCAGCTTCGGGTGTGCCCTTTATCCCTTCGGCGAAATAGGCGAACTCGTCACCTCCGAGGCGGGACAAGCTATCCGAGGGGCGGGTCACACTCTCAAGTCGGCGCGCCAGCGCTAGGAGCAGCTGATCTCCGACGTCACGGCCAAGGGTGTCGTTCACCCCCTTGAAGTCGTCGAGATCCAACAAAAATAGCGCGCCACGGCCATCATCGCGAGCGACGCGCTCGCGGGCCTGGGTCATCCGATCCTGGAAAAGCGCCAAGTTTGGCAGGCCGGTAAGGGAGTCGTGCAGAGCCTGGTGGGAAAGCTGGGCTGCGAGATTACGCTCCTCGGTGACATCGCGGATCGCGGCGATGAGGAGCCGCGACGTATCGGTGTCGCCTTCGAAAATTCTGGTCTGGATGTCGCCGTAGATCACGTGGCCATCCTTATGCATGTAGCGCTTGGTGTAGCCAACCTGGTCGACCTCGCCTGTTACCAAGCGGCGGTGCATCTCGGCGGTGAGAAAACGGTCTTCGGGGTGGGTCAATGCGATAAGATCTCGGCCCAACAGTTCCGTGTCGGCGTACCCGAGCATTTCGCAGTAAGACCGGTTGACATCGACCAGGCTTCCCTCGAGGTCAGCGATAGCCATACTCGCGGCGTTATTCTCGAACGCGAGACGAAAACGACGCTCGCTCTTAGCAAGAGCTCTACGAGCTTCGACCTCGACTTCAGTGGCGTACCGCTCAGCTTCAGTGCGACCGTGCTCCGCTTCGACTCGGGCGCTGTCATCGCGGATCATAACAACGACCCAGGAAGTTCCCTCGAACGCGAACGGGGTGAGAGCGATGTCGACAGGCAGTTCGGTACCGTCTTTGCGCAACAGCGCAAGGATCAGGCTTGTTCCATGTGGCCGGATCACGCCCCTGTTGGCGAATCCGTCCCGCATGCTGACGTGGCGACTACGATCTCGCGATGGCACGAGTATCTCGACGGGCTGGCCAACGAGGTCGTCCTTCCGGTAGCCAGAGAGCGCTTCGAGGCGTTCGTTGGTGTAGCACATGGAACCTTTGGCGTCGACGAGGCAAATGCCGTAGGGTAGCGCTTCTAGCAGGCGCTGCCAGGAGAGAGGGTGGCCTTCCAAGGAATTAACCATGCGCGCGCTCTCGGCGGTATGTAGCTGCTCTCGAAGACCCCGCTCTTTCTCAAAGCGGTATCCGAGTAAGACCGCGGTAACGAGCACGACCGCGAAAATACTCCATGCCCCCCAGAGTTCTACGCCGGTGTGCCTAAGCAGCATTTCGGGAGGCGCTAGGGCCACGATGCCGGTAAGTGCCGTGCCGAGAGATCCCACTAGGCCAAAGGTCATACCGGCATAGACAACTGGAATGAACACCAACAAAATCCATACGAAATCCGGAATCGGGATCATCGCGTGGTCCTGGGCAAAGTCGGCACCCACTTGGACAAAAAAAACCACGACTACCATCAGTTGCGCCCACCAGAAGCGGCGATCCGAAAGCGGGGGATTCCTGAGATTGACAAGCAGGCCCTTGGTGGACGCGCGCACCGTTAGCCGACCAGCTTTGCCCTCGATCACGTGCACCCCCCTGTTCGATCTAGCCGGTCGCAACCAAAACAATACCTCCGGCATGCCTGCCCATCACGCCAGAGGGACAACTCGGAGGTGCCCAAGGGGTGAGGACAACGGCATGAGGCGTACTGGCCGCCCGGAATCGCACCCTTGCACCTTTGTACGTATTCGGCACGACTAGCGACCTCCTTGAGACCCTACCCTGGTTAAGCGTGTCTTGGAATCTTCAATAGCGGCAGCGCCTTTTCGCCGCTTTCCCATAATTCACTACCTCTTTTTTCCTCAACGTACCGACGAAGTCCATCAGGAGTCCCTGCATCTCGGGCCTATATCCCATGGTGGCAGGGCTGGCACTTGAGGGGCCGCAGGATGGGCTCGCTTTCGAGGATGCAGTCGTGCGGTGTCGAATAGCTCGCACGTCTGGGTCTGGCGTATTCGACCGTGACGTGAAGCTGGCGCGGGATCGCCGGGAATTTCCCCAAGCCATCGGGGTGGCCACCGCGGGGGACGGAGCAAGCAGAGATGCAAAAGACCTCTTCTGTTCGCCGATGAGCATGGTGAACGTCTCGGCGGCGCGTTTTTCGGCTGTCTCCGGGAAGATCTCTTCAGCGGAGATACTGTCGATTGCCTGTGCTTGGACCGGTGTGCGGTTGAGGACGCTTTGGTTGGCAGCGACTTCGCGGCACCAGGTCAGCCGAGACCTGCGCCTAATTAAAATTCGCGCTGCAAAAAGACCACCTTGCCATAGATCTCGACCTCGGCAGAGTCGAACTCCATCGCCTGGTAGTTGGGATTTGCGGGGTTTAGAATCACGTGGTTGCGCTGGTAGTCGAAGTCGAAGCGCTTAATGGTCGCTTCTTGCTGGTCAAAGATTCCCGCCACCACTATCTCGCCCGAGTTGGCCGTGTTTTGCTTTTTGGCAACCACTATGTCGCGCTCGAGGATTCCAGCTCCAATCATGGAGTCGCCTTTGACGCGCAGGGCAAATAGAGTGCCTGGCGATCCGACGTGGCGCGGCACCGCAACCGAGTCGCCACTGTAGTTCTCGGTAGCGAGGGTTCCTACACCAGCCGCGACGTCGCCGAGTATCGGTACAGAAACTGTCTCGTCTGAGATGCTGAGTTCGTCTCGCCCCGGCAGGTTAATCCTCAGCGCGCGAGGCTTGGAGGGATCGCGCTCGATGAATCCCTGTTCTTGCAGAACTTTGAGATGAAATTGCACTGACGACGGCGACGAAAGCCCGCACGCTTCGCCGATCTCTCTCACAGAGGGCGGATACCCCCTTGACTTTTGCATTCGATCGACATAAGCGAGGATGTCTCTCCGCTTCTTAGTCAATAGGTCGCTGGAGACGGGTGTGATTGGCATTGATTGCATGTTATCAGGCTGTTTGGCGAAAATCATCGATTTGTTCGAATAAATAGTACGAACACCTGTTCTATAAGTTAGTATGGGTGTTCGAGAGCGTTTGAGGAGGTTGCAGTGACACGAACAATGGTGACGCCAAGGATTCAGGGCGAGACGCGATATGGTGCCTCGGCTGGTAGCGATCGTTACCCGGTGGCTTCGCTTCGACCCGTGTATTTCCCGGAACGCCCGATGTTGCGGTTGGTGGACGATTCCTTCATTGCCCCTAGGGCCCTTGAGCCCTTGCGAGTTCCGGTGGTTCGGGGAGGAGCCCCCGCAACCGCGACGCGTTCGGTCGCCTCGTTTGGATTCATCGCGGCTACGATAGTGATCGCGCTGCTGGGCGTGTTCTTTGTCAGTGTCAAGGACGCCCAAACTTCGTCGGGGCTGGTCGCGAATAGCATTTATTCGGTGAAGCCTGGCGATACCGTCTGGTCCATTTCGTCGCGTTTCGCCAACGGCGGCGATATCTCCGCACTTGAATATCGCATTGTGCGCGAACTGGGTACTACGACTATCGTCCCCGGCGAGAAGATTCGAATTCCTTAGTCGACGTTGGGAAAGCTCAACGGTTCTTTGTTCTAGCTTGGATTTTGCTGGCGATTTCGGATACTCTTTAGCCATTGGCGTGACATTTTCGCCCAAGGTTAGAGGTGTTCTCAATGAGATGTCCGGGCTGTGGCGATCAGGAAGATCGTGTTGTTGACTCCCGGGTGATTGAGGACGGTCGTACTATCCGGCGGCGCCGCGAGTGCTCGGTTTGCCTAAGACGCTATACAACCTTCGAGCGGATCGAAGAGTCTGCTCTCGTGGTTGAGAAGCGCTCAGGTGAGCGCGAGGCTTTCGAACCCTCCAAGCTTTATGGTGGAATCGCGGCCGCGATGAAGAACCGTCCCGTGTCGGAGCTGGTGTTGCAGAGGGTCGTGACCGAGATCGAGGAGGCTTTGCGCCTTCGGGGTACCGAGGTGAAGAGTTCGGACATCGGATCGTTGGTGCTTTCCAATCTGCGCGAGATCGACAAGGTGGCCTATCTCCGCTTCGCCTCGGTTCACAAGGACTTCGAACACGCGGAGGACTTTGAACGAGAGGCAGCAGAGCTTCGAGTTGATCCGGAGATTAAATAGGCGTTTTTCGCAGGAAGACTTCAGCGCCTGGTGGATGCCTTGATTGCGTTGCGGGTATTGTGAAGAGCGTAGCTCGCGCCCGAAAGGCATCAATTGAACTTGAGAACGGTTTCTGAGTCCGCCGAAGTCGGGGCCTCGGCGCTGAGCGTATTCGATCTTTTGGCCACGCCGCGCCAACATCCGGTATTTGACGGCTCGACATCGGTGAGAGGCGTAATCGAAGGTCCGCATCGGCTCTTTATGGGAGCCAAGTTTCGCATGTCTATGCACCTTATCGTTCCCTATCGCACCACCAACGAAGTCGTCGAGTTTGAAGAGGGTCGCGCCATAGCCTGGCGCCATTTCGGACGACATATTTGGCGCTATGAGATCGAGGAACTTGGAGAGCGGCGGTGCAAGGTGACCGAGACCTTTGACTATTCGAGCGCCAGGAGTCCGCTATTGCTAGAACTGGCCAATGCCCCGGCTCGCAATCGTGCTGCCATCAAGGCGACGCTGCTCAATCTCCAGCTGCACTTCGACTCCTAGTCGTCGTTTCCGCTCCCAACAGCTATTCGTAGCGGTCAGGTGTCGTCTGGTTGATGGATTAGTGCGCAGCATTCCCCCGGCGCGCAAGTGCGTCGATGAGTACGGCCGCTAGCAGGACCAGTCCGGTGACCACCAGCCGGGCCGCCGCGCTAATACCCAAGAGACCCATGCCGTTGTCTATGCCGGCGATTACCAGGCCGCCCAAGATGGCGTGAATAGGCTTTCCGCGTCCTCCAAAGAGGCTGGTTCCTCCGATAACCGAGGCAGCCACTGCGTAGAGAACCAAGGTGCCGCCGTCGAGGTTGGTTGAAACTGAACGAAGGCGCGAGGCATATATTATGCCCGCTGCGCCGGCAGTAAAAGACGCCAGTGCGAACGCGCCGGTTCGCACCCAGCCTAGGTTTACCCCGCCGCGGCGCGCGGCCTCGGGGTTTCCGCCGATCGCATAGACGTAGCGTCCGAACTTGGTTCGCCCCAGCAAAAAGGTAGCGGCTCCGACAAATGCGGCGACGATCAGTACCAC
>JAJYGZ010000369.1 GCA_021790495.1 Actinomycetes bacterium | reverse complement strand
GACGAGCCGACGTGCTTTGTCGAGGTCGAAGGATACCGAGCGCGAGGTAGGGGCTATCCGCGACGGCTTGTGCGTTGAGATTGCCAGCGTCAAGAGCCGGATTAGAGCGCGAGACCAGAAGCATGGAGCGAGCCTCTCCACCAGTTCAGCCGACGACCAAGTGGGGCATGGTTATTCCACTTCGAGAGGGTCGCACGGACGCTGGGTTCTCGATGAGGATGTCGAGGATTTTATGGGTGTGCGTCCGAGCCGCTCTCCAATTGGCACCGGAGAAAAACTTCGCTTTAGCTCTCCGGCAAGCCGTCAGCGCGTCTATCGGGCGGATGAGCTGGCTGGCTTGGCGACCGCCATGGATCTGTTTGATAAATCAAGGGAATCGCTCTTCGAATCCCGTTTCGAGCTTGGTTGGGGGCCCGAGGCACGTTTTGTCCTGGAAGATTCAATGAGGGATGCGAGCGAGCGCGGCGGACTCTATCGGGTTGAGTCAGATAGCGGTCTGGCTGCTAGGACGGTCGGAAAAGCCTTGGCAGGAGGGCTCAATGTCGTAGGTCAAGGCGATCACCTGCCGCCCGGCGCGACCGTGTTGGTTTCGGCATCGGTGTCACCCGGTAGTCTTGCTCGGCTGCTATCGTCGCCGAATTCGCCGAGAGAGCTGCATCTTGTGGATCAGAAGCGATTGGAACACTCCGAGGGGCGGCCCATCGGCCGAGGAGCGGGATGGAGATCCTGGCTGCGAGAGGCAAGCGCCACGAGCATCGGCAGCGACTGTCGTCCGATGTCGCCCAAGCGACTTTCACCGGGCATAGTGGTGTCCCAAGGCTCAACATCGCTCGTGGTTCATCGATCAAGCGCCGCGATGTGTGCCGATCTCGCAAGCGTTGGGCGGCAACGACCCTCGCATGAACAGGTGACCATCGTTGCCGATGCCGGGCTGGCGGTTGCGGTACGCGAGGTGGGCAGATTCCCCCGGGACGAGGGCCGGGATTCCCTCGGGCTGACGCCCAATAGTAATTTCGAATTGGCTTCAAGTTCGCCGCCGCCCGGCAGAACGCATGACACGTTCGATTCGGGTCTTGGAGGGACGGTATTCGCGGCGGGCAGTCCTGGGGCGCTTTCAGGTGTCGAGTGGCATCAAAACTCGGGCGACTTGATAAAGGAGCTCGCCGATGAATCTTGCCTTACCGAGGCGGTGGTCTGTTACCACGAAGAGGTGGAAGTTCACGTCGTCGAGCCGATCACAAACCGCGGCATCGAAGCGGGCTCCAAGCTGGTGGTTCAAACGCTGGCGAGCCTGGGTTTCGTGCAGGATCGCGATTTGCTAGCGGCTTTGTCGCCGGTCTTGGCCGAAGAGCTCCATGGTCATGGTGCCCGGATTGCTGACCCAACGAGGATTTCGCTAGCACAATTGCAGCTTTTGAACCTGGAGGCTTGTCGTAGCCTTGGCGCGGGGGGTCGTGCCGAGGATATCGAAACGGTCCGGGAGGACTCGGGCTCTTTGGCGCTGAGCGAAATGAATTTGCGTCTCAGCACGATTCTCGGCGCGACGGGAAGGCTGTCAGGCTTAGACCGAAACGTCGGAGATTCGGCGGAAGTATTACTTGAACGACTAGACGGGGTGATCAAGTCGCTGGAGTCGCGGAAAGATCCCGACGAGTTGGGAATCAGCGGCGACATGGACGGGGAGACGGGGTCGCAATGGCTGGTGCGGGTGGCGAAGACTTCGCTCGCAGCCAGGCGGAAATCCCTGGTGCGCGAGTGCGAACCTGGACTGCTCGCTCCGGCTAAATTCGGCGGAGGTAGCCGCGGGTCTCTCCTCGCTACAGTTAGGAAGCCATCGCGGCCGCCGCTGATGACGTTTAATGAGCGCGTTGTGGAAACCGGTCGCGGACTCTGAGCCCGCAATGGCTCATTTCCCCCGCCATACTGTAATAGCATCGATATTTGGGCGTTTAAATTCTATGGCGCGAGCGCGGCTTGTGGATCGCGCCTGACATCGCTATATTTTGGGTACCCCAGCACTTTTGGGGCGTATAACGAATACCAATCTGATGTGGTTGTCCAGGGCTGTGGGGCCTGGCGGCGATAAGGGGGACACATAGGTGATCATTCAACTGAATATTCAGGATTTTCTCGAAAGAGCCGCGCAGGTTTATCCCGATCGAGTCGCGTTCGTCGATGAGCCTGATTTAGTGGGATCATTGGGTGAAGTCACCTATGCAAGCCTCTATCGGCGTGCGAGAAATATGGCGAAGACGCTCGAAGATATGGGGGTGGAGCAAGGCGAGCGCGTGGCGATATTCAGTCCCAACGCTGGAAAGATGATCACTTCGCTCTATGGAGTTAGCGGCTACGGGTGGATTCTCGTCCCGATTAATTTTCGGCTATCGGTCGACGAGGTTTCTTACATAATTGATCACTCCGGGGCATCTGTTTTTATGGTGGATCCCGAATACGAAGAGATGCTCGCTGGCGTCCACGTCAAGCAAAAGATAATTTTGGACTCGGTGCAGGATCGACAACTTTTTAGCGAACTTGGCGATGCTCAGGTCGGTCCCCGTCCCTGGGAGGCTGACGAAGATTTCACCTGTTCAATCAATTACACCTCTGGCACGACAGCGCGTCCCAAGGGAGCGCAGATCACCCATCGGAATATGTGGCTCAATTCGGTGATCTTTGGCTGGCATGCTGGAGTTCACGAGGATGACGTCTATCTGCACACGCTTCCGCTATTCCACGTCAATGGCTGGGGGATGCCCTATGCGATTACTGGACTCGGCGGAACCAATATCATCTTGCGCAAAGTCGACGGCGAGGAGATTCTCAAGCGCGTCGAGCAACATGGCGTCACCTTGATGTGCGGAGCGCCAGCCGTGTGGGCGTCTGTTCTAGCCGCCGCGGAGAAGCGAACCGAGACTGGAAGGGAAATTCCGGGTCGCGGTTTGGTGCGCATCGTCGCAGCGGGAGCTCCGCCGCCGTCCAAGACTATCGCGAGAATCGAACGCGAGCTGGGCTGGGAGTTCATGCAGATTTACGGCCTAACCGAGACTTCCCCCATTTTGACATTCAACAAGCACCGACGCGAATGGGACTCAAAGCCCCTGGAAGAGCGGGCGAAACTGCTGTCTCGAGCCGGAACACCGGTAATGGGAACCAGATTGCACATCGACCCTCAGGGTGAGGTTCTGGTTAAAGGCAACCAGGTGTTTGCTGGCTATTGGGACAATCCTTCGGCTACCGCCGACGCCCTGGACGGTGGGTGGTTCCATACCGGTGATGGCGGCTCGATGGAAGGGGGCTATCTCACCATTTCCGACCGGAAGAAGGATGTGATTATCACCGGTGGCGAAAATGTCTCCTCGATTGAAGTTGAGGACGCGGTTTTCCAGCACCCCGCCGTTCTTGAAGTGGCTGTGATTGGAGTACCCGACGACAAATGGGGCGAGACGATCAAGGCCCTAGTCGTTCTGCGAAACGGAGCGACAGTCGGTGAGCGCGAAATTATCGAGTTCTGCAGAACCAAAATGGCGCACTTCAAGTGCCCGACTTCGGTTGAGTTTCGCTCCGAACTGGCGCGAACCGCAACCGGGAAGCTGCAAAAGTTCAAACTGCGCGCACCTTTCTGGGAGGGACGAACCCGCTCGGTGAACTAAACGAGGGGCGCGGTATTTTCGGGCGTGGTCCCCCTCGCCACGTTTAGCCGCGGCTCATAGGACTGAAGAAGCGCTTGACGCTTTATTGCTTCGGCCGAGATGCGTTTTCGACCCGCGGATCGGCCCCGATCGCACCGATCGATCGAGGACCATGGCCTAGAGACCCCGAATCAGGTGAAAGGATTCTCCGAGTTCGACCCCGAAGAGAGCCCCAGTTCGCTCACCGGAACTTCGTACCGTCTCCCTGAATTGTCTAAGCTCCGTGCCTTCGCCGGCGTTGTTGATCTCCATCGAACTGAGATGCTGGCTCCGATGGCAGAGCAGAGCTTCTATCTTGAGGCGAAGGGCGACTTCGCCGAACTCTTCGCAGTGGTTTGCTTCGTCCGCCTCGAATAGCAGCAGAGAGTTTGGGCGGTGATGTGCGCCAAGTTCGGGAAGGAAGTGGGGGTCGCGCGAGGCGACAATGGCGTCGGTAGTCGCAAAGCCCGCCGCTCGGTGATCCGGGTGAAGCCGATAGCGCTTCCAAGGGTCATGGCCCACGACGGCATCGGGGCGGAATTTGCGTATCAGGTAGCAGAGTTGCGAAACAGAGCGGTCGTTCGCCTTTAGCTCTCCGTCTCTCCAGCCCAAAAATTCCACTTCAGCGGATCCGGTTAGCGTCCCGGCAGCCTTTCTCGCTTCGCCTTGCCGCACCTGGGCAAGGTTTAATGGATTGGCTTCGGGGTCCCAAGTTCCCTTGGAGCCATCGGTCATGATGACGATCATGACTGCGGTGCCGGCCTGGGCCCATTTTGACAGAGTGGCGCCTGCTCCAAATTCGATGTCGTCGGGATGTGCGCCGATTGCAAGTACTCGAGCCGGAACCTCCATATTGGTCGATGCCTCAGCGGGTTCGTGGAAGTAAGTGCTGGTCAAATTGCGTCCTTTCGAATCAGTGATCCCTGTTTGGAGGCTACGTGCCGGAAAGTCTTTCCGCTGCTCGAAAGAGCTGTTCCAGTTTATCTAACTCTTGGGGTCGCAATTGCTCCCATTTGTCGGCGCGCAATTCCCTGAGAGCGAAGATGTCGCCAGGGGTGTCCAGGTCAAAACAAGCGAAGCTCTCTTCAACCACGCAAAGAGCGATTCCGAGTTCGAGCGCTTGCTCGCAATGCAAAGCCCGTGAATTGGCGCCAAAGGAAAGCGTTATCGGAATCGGGAGGTCGATGGCGAGAAGGTTGGTCCCTGTGCCTTGCACGTCGGTGATGAGGTAGGCACCTGGCGCCGCCAGCGACGCCGTGACGTCTTCGTCCCGTAGCAGCGGCACATCGCCGAGGGCGATTGCGACGCGACGGAAATTTCGGTTCGCTAGAGCGTTGCAAGCAGACTCAAGGTCCTCATTTAGGTTCGCGCCGCCGCCATCAAGCACATGACACTTTTGTACTTGCGCCCAGGCCTTGACCTCATCGTCAGAACTTACGACGAATGTCGGGTAGCTGTGGGCAGCTTTGACCACGGAGGCTGCGGCCTCTTTCACCAATTCCGCTTTCAGGTTGGACCCGAGAGAGTCAATGCGGGTTTTGCCATCGAAGAACGAGCGGATCGGTATTACTACAGCGAAATGGGCGCTACGCGGATCTGGGTCGACCATGGGTTTCCTTTCGCACTCTTCGCGAGCATAAGGCGACAATATTCTTCATGGCGACCAAATCCGCAATACCATTGAGTTGGATATTAGGAGAAGTTTTGGGGCTCGAAGAACTGCCTGTCACGTTGGTCGAGATGCTTCGCGAGCGAGGTGTCAAAGATCGCGAAATTGAGGACGCCTGGCTAGGGGGCACGATTCACTTTCTTGCAGTGGATCAGCTTCTCGGGTCTCCCAGCGACCGGAAAACTGCTATAGAGTTTTCGGCCAGCGCCGGGATCGAAATCCCGAAACTGCGCAAGCTCTGGCGGGCCTTAGGGCTTACCGACTTCGATGATGACGACAAAGTCTTCACCGAACTCGACGTTCAAGCTGCACAATCACTCAGAGCGCTTCTTGGTTCGGGAGAAACGAGTGACGAAGTCGTACTCCAATTGGCGCGAGTCATGGGGTCGGCGATGGCGCGATTCTCAGAGGCTCAGCTAGTGGCGTCATCGGCCTTCGGTGACCTCGGCGATCAATTCGGAGACGTCGACCCGGTGGCATTGGCGGACAGGTTCACCCGTTACAGCGCTGCTGCCGTTCCAGCAGTGCCACAGCTCCTTGTTTACACCTGGCTGCGCCATCTCCACGCATCGTCCCGACGGGTGATGCTGGCATTCGACAAAGGTGCAGAAAACGTTTCCGTCGTCGAACTTGCGGTTGGTTTTGTCGATCTCGTTGGTTTTACAGTTCTCTCGCAGCAGTTGAGCAACGAGGAACTCGCCAAGGTCGTGCAGCGATTTGAGGAGGCGAGCTTTGACATAGTCGCGTCCCACGGAGGTCGCGTTGTCAAGATGATCGGCGACGAAGTGATGTTTGTTGTCGAAAGCCCCGAAGCGGCGTGCGAGATCGGATTGGAACTCGCCCAAGTGTACGCAAACGATGAAGATCTTTCCGATGTTCGTGCCGGAATTGCCGCTGGAACTGCGTTGGCTCAAGATGGCGACTACTACGGAACCTTGGTAAATACTGCTAGCCGAATCGTGAATATTGCTGTTCCGGGGACGGTTTTGGTGACTGAGTCGGTGCAGTCTCAGGTAACCGGCCGGTCGGACTTGGTCTTCAAGGCGATCCGGCCGAGATATTTGAAGGATATCGGCTCGGTCCAGCTTTATGTGGTGCGTCGCGTGTTGGATGTGGCGGGCGACGCGTGAGGCCATGGCCGGATTTGCGTTGATTGCGGTCGTGGCACATGTTTGACTCGGTGACCTTGGAGATGCTCGATGGTCTGGGACCGTGCGACGTCGTGCTGGGGGTCGACGAGGTAGGACGTGGATCCTGGGCAGGCCCGGCTGAGGTTGGCGTCGCGGCGATAAGCGCGGAAAAGCTGCGGGAGGTACTGGGAAACGGAGATCTGTTAGAGCAAATTGACGATTCCAAGAAGCTCTCCGCAAAGCGGCGTCTAGCTGGCTTGGAGATGGCCCGCGCGAGATTCGACTTGTCAGTCGGTTCGGCGAGTCCACTTGAATGTGACGAGTTGGGTCTGAGCCGAGCGCTCAGGGTCGCCTTCGATCGTGCGGTGGCGACGCTCGATGCAGATGCTGCACTTGTACTTCTCGATGGTCGGCATAACTATCTAGCGTGCACCGGAGTTACGACGGTCGTGCGCGGAGATGCCCGCTCCGTGGTCATCGCCGCCGCTAGTCTTGCCGCGAAAGTTCACCGCGACGGCGTGATGATCGGATTGGCAGGGGAGTTTCCCCACTGGCACTTCGAGGACAATAAAGGGTACGGCTCCGCTGCCCATGCCCAAGCTCTCCTGGAACATGGTCTAAGTGCCATCCATAGAAAGAGTTGGCGCTACGTGGACAATCTGGGTCTGTAACGGAGTTGACTGGCGCGCTTGGCGAGTTCCGTCGACTTCCATCTGGGCTGGTCGTGGACACCAGGCGTCAGGTCACCCGAGCGAGAATAGGGCTACATTATGCTCGCCTAGCGCATTTCGCGTGTTGACTCAAGCGATCAAGTTCGGCTGGATAGCGGTTCGCTTTTGGCTTTGGGGAGCGCGACGCCCTAGAGTACTAGAGAAAATATTTATCGTGCGTTGTGCTTTCAAGTTGTTACGCTGCGCGTTGGCCGATGTTCGAGGAGGTGGTTGCGACGTCTCGCAACTTCGATGTTGTTGTGATCGGCGGCGGTCCGGGCGGCTATGCCGCAGCGCTTTATGGCGCAAGTGCGGGATTGTCAATTGCGGTCGTGGAAAAGGACAAGGTCGGCGGCACCTGTCTGCACCGGGGCTGTATTCCCGCTAAGGAATTCCTTGAGACCGCAGCGGTGTTTCGAACTGTCGGATCGGCTCAGGAGTTCGGAGTAGTCTCTTCCGCGCCTACGGTCGATTTCGCGGCGAGTCAGAGCCGCAAGCAAAGAGTGGTTGATCAACTCTGGAAGGGCCTCACGGGGCTGATGAAAGGTCGCAAGATCGAGATCATCGAAGGATTTGGGACCTACCTTGGCGACGGTCGGGTGCAGATCGACGGCGACGAAGTAATCGTTGGGGACAACGTAATCCTCGCCGCAGGATCAAAGCCTCGGACTATTGGCGGATTTGAGATTGATGGCCAGCTCATCATGACCTCTGACGAAGTGCTGGCACTTTCGTCTCTTCCTGGCCAAGTTGCGGTCATCGGCGGCGGCGCGATTGGGTGCGAGTTTGCCTCGATGATGTCTGACCTAGGTGTGAAGGTAACGCTGCTAGAAGCGCTTCCATCGCTTCTAGCGGGTTGCGATAAGGACGCGGCGGACGTGGTCGCACGATCTTTTCGCAAGCGTGGCATCTCAGTTTTTACCGGCGTGGCAGTCCATGGCCACGAGCCAAGCGGCGATGGCACAGTCGTGCATTTTGGCGACGGCCAGAGCGTCTTTGTCGATGCGGTGATCGTCTCGGTTGGCAGGGCGCCGTCCTCGGACCTCCTGGTATCGGCGGGCTCCAATGTGAAGCTGGACTCTAGGGGATTCGTGGAAGTCGACGCGTATATGAAGACCTCAGATCCGGGCGTCTATGCGATCGGGGATTTGGTTGCAACGGCCCAGCTCGCTCATGTCGGGTTCGCAGAGGCGATCGTGGCGATAAAATCGATTTTGGGCGAAAAGACTATCCCGGTCGACTATCAAAAGGTTCCGTGGTGCATCTATACTCACCCGGAAGTCGCATTCGCTGGTATGACCGAGGAAGCTGCCAGGGCGGCAGGCTATGAAGTCGTTGTTAAGAAGGATCCCTTTGGTGGAAATTCGAGAGCCCGTATCATTGGCGAAACCGAAGGGCTCGTGAAAGTCGTTGCCGAAAAGCGTCCGGATGGAACTGCTGGGCGAATTCTTGGTGTTCACATGGCGGGGCCCTGGGTCACGGAGCAACTCGGAATGGGCTATCTAGCTGTCAACTGGGAAGCAACCGCCGAGGATGTAGCTCACTTCATCCAGCCGCATCCGACGCTTTCGGAATCGTTCG
>JAJYGZ010000305.1 GCA_021790495.1 Actinomycetes bacterium | reverse complement strand
CCGGTGCCGGTGAGGGACTCCTCACTTCGGGATTGATCCTGGCGATCATGATTATTCCGATTATCTCCTCAACTACCCGCGACCTCTTCTCCCAAGTGCCCAAGTTGACCGAAGAAGGCGCCGCAGCGCTGGGAATGACCGACTGGGAAGTTACCAGAAACGTCACAATTCCGTGGACATCCGCAGGAATCATCGGAGCCACGGTGCTTGGATTGGCGCGGGCCCTGGGTGAGACCATGGCGGTGGCGATGGTCTCAGGAAGTGTTCTAGGGACCCTCCCCACCAACGTTTACTCGACCTTCACCACTATCGCGGCAACGATAGTAAGCCAGCTCGATTCGGCCCTCACCGACGCTACCGGCCTCGCGGTACGTACCTTGGCCGAAGCTGCTTTAGTTTTAATGCTGGTCACTGTGCTTACAAATATTGGAGCGCGTCTCTTGGTAAAGCGGGTATCGCCATCGGCGCTGCCGGTCGGAAGGGGGATCTAGCTAGGTGTCGAACCTCAACCAAATCCCAATGCGAAGCCATCGAACTAATTCCCGTCGCTCCTACAACTTTGTCGTGCTGGCGCTGGGATTCAGTGCGCTCGCACTTATCATTGCGCCGTCGATCTGGATTGTCGCCCAGCTTTGCGTTCGGGTGCTTCCCAAGTTCTCCTTGTCGGTGCTGACCACCCCAGGAGTCGGGCTCGGCGGCGGACTTGAGAACGAGATCGCTGGAACGCTGCTAATCACCCTTGGCATCGCACTCCTCGCAGGTACCGTTGGCGTCCTCTCGGGAATATACCTCTCGCAATTCAGTCACGGAAAAGCCGGGGGGACCCTCCGGGGCGCATCGGAAGTACTTGCGGGAATTCCCTCAATCGTGATCGGATATGTCGGATATACCGCACTCGTGGTGGGTTTCCATTGGGGATTTTCACTCGGCGCTGGACTAATAACGCTCTCGGTAATGGTGGTGCCATACATCGCCAAAACCACCGAGGTTTCCCTCCGCCAGGTACCCACCGGCTACATCGAAGGCGCCGAAGCTCTGGGGATCCGGCCCGGGCGAATACTCACGCGAATTTCGTTGAAAGCGGCTCTTCCAGGCATAGCCACCGGACTGATCGTGGCGCTGGCGATCTCGATCGGCGAGACGGCCCCCCTGCTTTACACCGCCGGGTATTCCCAGAACCTCCCGCATCTCGCTCTTACCCATTCACCGATCGGCTATCTCACCTACGCGGTATGGACCTTTTACAACCAGCCTTCCAACAGCGCAGTTCAGCTCTCGTTCGATGCGGCTTTTCTGCTTGTGGTGCTAGTGCTCGCGCTTATCGCAATTTCACGTGTTCTAGTCGCGCGTTCCCAGCGCCACTCTGAAACCACTCGCTAGGTCAAGGGCATGTCCGCCTAAACAACTGCATGTAGGGCTTAGGATCCGGTGCTGATTGGTTTGTCACAGTATGCGGCGATAATGGCATCGCCGCACCGTGTTTTGTCGTTACGATGGGGTTACTTTTGTCGGTAACCCCTCCGTGGGCCGTACAGGACTCGAACCTGTGACCCCTTGCGTGTCATGCAAGTGCGCTACCAACTGCGCCAACGGCCCCCATGCGTAGTTAAACGATAGCGGAAAGATCGCTCTTTAGATCCACTCGAAACGCCGCTACCGAGAATCCCGCTAGGTCAAGCGCGGGAACAGAATGTTCCTTTGTGTTTCGACCGGCTACCTCCGCGCGTGCCGAGTCCAACACCACCTCCGCCTGGTGCACTCCCAAATCGCGCACGAACTCAATCGGGACGACCTCGGCGCTTACATTAGCTACTACCAGCAAGGAGGCTCCTCGGCCGCCCTCATAGTACCAAGCGACGATCTTCGAAGCGGAGGAATCATCGCCGTCCCGTCTTCCCAGGGCACTCGAGGCTCCCCAGCGCGGAATCACAATGGATCTTGCCGGCGATACAAAGCTCATGCGCAAAGCGATCAGGTCTGCTAGGTAATCAAGGAACTCCTTGTCATAGTCGTCGAACGGAAGACAGTACTCGACATTGTCCTGGCAGTATGCATTGTTGTTTCCGTTTTGGGTACGCCCGAGTTCATCTCCGCCGCCAATCATCGGAACCCCTGGAGCTAAGAAGAGCGCCGCCATCATCGCCCGCTTCGCGGCATTGCGCCTTGCACGGATTTCCTCATCGACAACGGGACCGTCCCCTCCCCAGCCATAGGAGTAGTTGGCGTCGGTTCCATCACGATTGTCTTCTTGATTCTCAAGGTTGTGCTTGTCGGCGTAGGAGACCAGATCGTCCAAGGTAAAGCCATCGTGGCAGGCGACGAAATTGAGAGAACGCACCGCCTCCAGGGGGTCACCCGCGAAGGTAATTTCTGCCTCAAGTCGAGCGGCCGAGGCGGTATCTGGCCTGAATGAGCGGCGAATGGTATCTCGCAACCGATCATTCCATTCCAAATATGGGCTTTTGAACTCTGATCGCCGATATCCGTGAGGTCCGACGTCCCAAGGCTCCGCGATGAGCTTGAGGCCCGAAAGCTGCGGATCATTTCTTATGGCGCCAAGCACCCCGCCGTCGGGCATAAATGGATAGCCGAGCACCGGGATATCGGCGCGACCCAGGGTTGTCGCCAGGTCGAACCTGAAACCGTCGATACTGAATCGATCCGCAAAGTACCTGAGCGAATCCAAAACCAGTGAATTGACAACCGGGCTTGAGAAGTTCAAGGTATTGCCGGTCCCAGTCAGATCGACATGAAAACGTCCCTCGCCTTCCATGATGTAGTAGCTATTGGCCGCCAGGCCGCGGTACGAAAAAGTGGGTCCCGAAATGTCGCCCTCGCCCGTGTGGTTATAGACGACATCCATTATCACCTCGATCTCCGCGGCGTGAAGCGCATCGACCATCTCGGCGAACTCACTTTGGGCAAGGTCGAAGTCATATCGGGTCGCATATCGAGGTTCGGGGGCAAAAAAAGATACCGTGTTGTAGCCCCAGTAGTTGGTCAGGCCGCCATTGACAAGTGTCTCGGTGTCGGCGAAAAATTGCACCGGTAGCAACTCGACCGCGGTGACTCCCACGTGATGCAGATGCGCAATAAAGCTCTCGTGCGCCAAACCGAGGTAGGTTCCCCTAAGTTCTGGCGGAACCGACGCCATCCGCGCCGTAGCGGATTTTACGTGCAGCTCGTAGACGACGGTCTCCGCCCACGGGACGCCTTTAATTCGCCTCGGCTTATCTGCAATCAGGTTTCCCGACCCGATGATTCCCAGGGGAACCGAACCGCTCGAATCCAGCTGCGACGGGGCGTAAAAGTCAAAGGGGGCGTGGATTCTAGTTGCGTCTCCATAGCCGAGCCGACCCGTGAAGCTGCGCGCGTAAGGATCGAAAAGGAGCTTACGGGAGTTGTGATAGAGGTTGCGGGCTGGATCGTAGTCACCTCCCAATCGGAATCCATACGAGCTGCCCCTCTCGGCCTGAAAGCGACTACCCCACCACCCATCGCCGACACGCTCTAGTTCGATGTGGCGAAGATCGCCGAGGTCCGGATCGATAACTTCCATCGTCGCGGTGCAAGCGTCAGGGGCAAAAACCTTCACCACTTGACTTGGCCCCAAAACGCTGACACCTGGAGGAGCGCCAAAGAGGTCGAAACTTAGCGCGGTAATCTTTCATCCCCCTAGTCCTCGAAAATGACGGTGAAATGAAAGATAGCAGCCCAGCGCCATACCCGATCACCGCTGCGCGACCAACGAGCGGCAACGGACCGCCATCGACTCGAATCCGTCGGACCAGCCAATAAAATCCCGGAGATTTGAACTTCGCCACTAGACGAAGTTCAAACTGGAGGCGGCGAGCGGAATTGAACCGCTGTACAGGGCTTTGCAGGCCCTTGCCTAAACCACTCGGCCACGCCGCCAATGCAACTGTTTGTAGCGCAAGATAGAATTTAGCGGCCTATCGAGGGACTCCGGCAAGACTTGACTCGGCTCAAGTTCAGGCGCTGGCTTTAAACTTATTGTCGTGACGGCAAACTTCTCCAGATTAGCTAAGTGCGCAGCGATCCGATCGCAAGTCAGCCTCGGGTGAAAGATTCCGACCGAGCCATGCCATCGGTGCCTCCGCGGAGGCATAAGCTGACCCCGCGCACCCGCAACAGGCTGCTCGCAATGTTGCTGGTCGTGGCCATTGCTGGCACCTTGGCCGGAGTACCAATCGGCGTTTCGGCTAATAGCAGCGTCAAGATTCCCCAGCCCTACCTCTCGGTCCAATCCGCATTCGCGCCGCTGGACCCATCGAGGATCGTACCGAAGAATATCCTTGCGGCTACGGTCGTCCCGATGGGATCTCAGGTCGTGGCAAGGGAAAACCTCGACAACCACAACGGCCTGTTTGACCGTTCAGTTTCGTTTTCGCTCCCCGAGTCCCGTGCACAGCTGGCTTCTTTCGAACTCGCCACCTTCAAACACTTCGGCTGGAAGATACGCACCCAGACCAATACTGCTACCTCGCAGGTCTACTACTGCCAAAAAGGCGGCTCCGATGGCAACTACTGGGAGCTCAGCGCGACGATCACCCGAAATTCAGTCCCGACGCTGGGCAATTCCACATCTGCAACGAATTCGTTGCTCACCATACGTCTGCTTATAGAGTCCTTCTCCTAGAAGCTACGAATACCCAACCCAGAAAGCTATCTCATGACTGCAATGGCGCAACACTTCGACGTAGCGGTGGTCGGAAGCGGCCCGGCAGGTTCGAGCGCCGCCGCTATTCTCGCGGCGTCGGGCGCAAAAGTCGCCTTGATCGACAAAGCGACTTTCCCCCGCGACAAAGCTTGCGGCGACCTAATAGGTCCGCGCGCGGTAGCGCTTTGCACAGAATTCGGGCTGGCTCTTCCCCAGTCTCGTCGAGTGGTTACCGACATGACATTGGTGGGTCCCAACGGCAATCGGCTCAAGCTACCCGCGCAAGCTGGCGAAAGCTACCCCGGAATGGGGCTGCTGATTCGGCGGCGCGACTTCGATTTAGCTCTCTTCGACCACGCCAAGGCCCGGGGCGCCGAGTCGGTGACCGCACGCTTGGAACACGTCGAATTAGCGGGAACCCGATACGCCCTAACGCTTTCGCACGGCGCACCAATCCAAGCGGATGCCATAATTGGCGCCGATGGCGCGAGTTCGCAAACCGGACGAGATCTTGGACTCGTCGACGAGTCCCGATCCCGCTTCGGCTTTGCGATTAGGACCTACATCCAAGCAAAAGGAGATACTCCGGTGATCTCTCTTTTTGGCGAGAATTCGACGCTGTTTCCCGGGTACGGATGGCTATTTCCCGATATCGATGGCTTTTCCAACGTCGGAGTCGGAGTCGGCGTTTTGGCGGACCGTCGGGGTGCTCCTCGGGCAACTTCAGCGCTGGGGGGCTACCTCGAACTACTTGGGAGACAAGGATGGCTCCACTCGGGGACAAGCGCAACCACAAAAAAGCTTGGCGGGTGGCTCAAGATGGGTTCGGCGGGAGTAAACCCCGCCGCCGGGAGGGCGTTTTTGGTCGGAGATGCGGCTGCGCTGGTAAATCCCCTCCAGGGCGAAGGCATCTTTGCCGCGATGGATTCGGGCCGTGCCGCTGCAGACTCACTTATTAGGGGTGGCCAGGATCCGGCGACAACATATAAATCGCACCTTCGCGGACTCTATTTGGACTTTGCTCCCGCGACATCGGTATTGCAACGCTTGGCGCTAGAGCATCCCAAAGCCGCATACATCGCGGCGAACCTGCTTACCTCGAGATTCACCCCTCCCATCGTGGGTTCGGCGTGGGGAATCTACTGGAACGACCTTATGGAGGGCTCGGGCAAGATTCGGGGATCGTCTTTGGCCCGGACGCTCGCCACCTTTATGAGCGTTGCGACGCGCCTCAGCAGCGAACGAAGGCTTCTCGAAAGCGCGCTCGATTAGTCGTTGGCAGCCATGTGAGCACCCCAAGAGTCCAATCCATCGATGGAAACTGCATTTTTGCGGCTCTGGTATTCCAAAAGCGCCTCAGCGCCTTTGTTTTGAAGCCACTTGTCAAGATCTGGCCGCTCGGCGAACGACTCCGCTACCGGCACCCCGAAGCCGCAGGAATTCTTGACCAACTTGATCTTTACCTCGACGATGCCACGTACGCCGAGATGGTCTCCAAAGAGCTCGATCAGCTCGCCAAAGCGCTTTGAGTCGGGGCGGTGAACACTTCCAGAGCCGTAGATGCGCAAAATGTTGGGGGTAGCGCCAAACGAGCACCACATGATGGTGATGCGCCCATTCTCCATCAAATGAGCTGCGGTTTCGGCGCCTGAACCAGTGAGATCCAGATAGGCGACGGTGGAAGAGTCAACGACGGCGATGGTATCCGATAGACCTTTTGGCGAAAGGTTGACGGTGCCATCGCCAGACAGGGGTGCCGTGGCTATGAAATAAATCGGCGCTGCTTGGATTTGCGCAATCTCTTTGGGACCTAGCTGCTTCATGGCGCCAATTCTAACCTCAGCGCAGTGCAGGCACCGCTTGGGTCGCGTCGGGCAATGGCCCGGGCTCGTGTCCGCCAAGCAGACGCACCGACCTGCGCCGCGATACCTTCACCCCAAGCCGATTTAACTGAACCGCGACGACCCCCGCCAACGCGGAGGTCACCGGATAGGAATAGTTTGTCTCATAATTTAGTTGTACTTGCAACTAAATAAGCGAAGTGCGAGAGATGAGAATGCCGCCAAGTTTGATCGTTGGAATTTCAGGATCCGCCTCAATTCGAAGCTATAACGCCGCTCTGCTGCGGGCGGCGGGGAAGCTGCTGCCCGACCACCTCGAATTCGTAGTCGCCAGCGGCCTCGAAAAGCTTCCGTTCTACACGCCCGAACTCGATGGCGACAACCTTCCCCAAGCGGCGCGACAACTCCGTGAACTCGTTGGGCGCGCTGACGCTCTAGTCATTGCAACCCCTGAATACAACTATTCCACTACCGCCTTGCTGAAGAACTCCATCGACTGGCTTTCACGCCCGTATGCTGGGCACGCCCTAATGCAAAAGCCGATCGCCATCCTCGGAGCTTCGCAGGGACTGCTCGGGACCGTTCGAGCACAACTCCATCTGCGAGACATCCTCCACGGCACCGATTCGGACGTCATCGCGCGCCCGGAGGTCTATGTGAACCAAGCGGCATCGAAGTTCAACGAGGCCCTGGAGTTGACCGACGGGCCGACTCAGCTTCTTGTTGGAGAACTGGTAAACCAGATGCTCGCGCGCATCGGAGGCAATAAAGCGCGTCACGTAGCTTGATCGTACATAACTTCATCGCCAGCGGAGTTGCCTAGGATTGGCATCATGGTTTCGAAAATCATTGCCTGCACCATCAGCGCCCAAGAAGCTCTCGAGCGTCTCGGCGACGAGACGCTCGAGCTGGTGGATTGCCGCTGGTACCTCGATGGACGAAAGGGATCAGAGGCCTACGCCACCGGCCACATCCCCGGCGCGGCCTTCGCCAACGTTGATACCCACCTTGCCGATCTTTCGATCAAGGACCAAGGCCGGCATCCCCTTCCTTCTGAGGACCATTTTATCGCCGCCATGCTCCGCATCGGAGTCGACCCTGCTGGCGAGATACTTGCCTATGACGACTCCGGCGGTTCGATCGCCGCGCGCCTGTGGTGGATGGGGACACAACTGGGAATGAAGGTCCGGGTATTGGACGGGGGCATCCAGGGCTGGAGGTATGGCCTAGAGAGCGGGCCGTCCCAGCGCGAACCCCTCGGGGAGACCACCTTCTCACGCGGCGAAAAACGCTTCGCGGATGGCATCCTCACCACCGACGATCTCGCAGAATCGATTCGCGCCAAGACCGTTTGCGTGTTAGATGCGCGCGCTAATGAACGATACCTGGGGAATTTCGAGCCCATCGACCCAAGATCCGGTCACATTCCGAGTGCGATCTCGTTTCCCAGCGCGAACTTATTGGACGCCTCCCAGCACTTCCTGGACAGAGCTGCGATCGAGAACCTATTTGCGGAGGTCGTCGATCTCCACCAAGGACCAGAGGTGGTCACGAGCTGCGGATCCGGAATTACCGCATGCCATCTCATCCTCGCCTCCCAACACGCCACCGGGATTAGGCCGTTGTTGTATGCCGGCTCCTTCTCGGCTTGGTCGCACAGGGAAGATCTGGGTGTGGTAACCGGAAGCGACCCCGGCTCGGGAGATGACCTATAAGGACTGGCACCCAAGGCCTAATCTGTTGCATCTTGCGCGGTGCTTTGCCAGGCGAAGCTTCCGGATCATCGCTCCGACGAAGACCCCTGGCTTACCGGACAATTTGGCGAACACGACCCTCGGACCGGGCAAAGCGAGCCAAAGGCAAAGTTCTGCCGCATCGTTGCGGGACGAGCGCCGGGGACACAAGCGGCAAATGCGCGCGACTCAAAATATCCGGGAATGCATTCGGAATATTAATGTTTAAGTTTACGAAAGTAATTTGGCGATAGAGGACCTTGGTTGCGCGTCCGACCGGGATAAGCCAACACCCCTCCTCCATGGCTCACTGAGCCAGCTTGATATTGCAAGAAGCGCGAGCGGCGGGCGAAAAGAAAGCGACCCAGATTTTGACAGGCACCGGCAACGTCAACACCGGAAATGGCTTCCACGTATCCAAGGCGTTCGCGATAGCGCTAATCGCCGGAGCGCAGCTGATGATCGTGCTCGATGCCACGATCGTAAATGTGGCGCTTCCCCATATCCAAAACGCGCTGGGCT
>JAJYGZ010000376.1 GCA_021790495.1 Actinomycetes bacterium | reverse complement strand
AACGGACCATAAAAGGCCGAGGCATACTTGGCAGAGTACGCCAATATTCCGACATCTGTGTACCCTTCGCGGTCAAGTGCTTGCCTAATTGCGCCAACTTGCCCGTCCATCATCCCCGAAGGTGCCACGAAATCAACTCCGGCGCGGGCTTGTGCAATGGCCATCTCGCAGTAAAGTTCGACGGTGCCGTCGTTGTCGACATCACCCCTCGCATTGAGAATTCCGCAATGTCCGTGGTCAGTGAACTCATCAAGGCACAGGTCCGCCATGACTACGGCATTGGCGCCAAGAGCACCCTTTAGGGCCGCAATAGCCACCTGGCCGATGCCCTCGGAGGCATAACCCTGGGTACCAAAGGGATCTTTCTCATTCGGAACGCCGAAGATCATGAAACCGCGTATGCCGAGACTGTTGAGCCGTTCCGCTTCCTTGAGGAACGATTCCACCGAGTGTTGATAGATCCCAGGAAGCGAGCCGATCGGAATCGGACCGTCGGCGCCCTCCTTGACGAAGAACGGTGCGATCAAGTCTTGGCTGCCAAGGGTGGTTTCGGCAACCAAGTCTCGAATTACCGCATTGGAACGCAATCTCCTGGGTCGTCGATTGAGACTGGACATGTCCACAATTTAGTGCATGGCTGTCCCAATATCGCACCGGCCTCCCATCGGCGACGGCTAGCCAGAAAATCCCCCGTCGCCCCTCTCAAAGGCTGGGGCTGGCGGCTAATCCAAGGCGCGCAGGTCTTGGCTACTCGAGCGCCGAACGCGAAATCGCTCGCTCGCCAAAAACGCCGACCAGAGCAGCTATCAGTCCATCTATATCGTGCACCTGCGCGGTCGCCGTCACAGAGATTCCCATCTCGTTGGCCGTAGCGGTTGTTATCGGGCCGATCGACACCACGTTTGAGGGAACGCGATCACGCCCATATATCTCGACAAAATTACGGACCGTCGATGACGAAGTGAAGCAAATTGCGTTGGCGGAATCGATATCGCCGATCTCCGAGGAAGAGGGGGCAAACGGCACTGTCTGATACGCTTCGACGACTTGGGGAGAGTATCCCTTTTGGGCGAGTCCTTCGGCGAGCACATCTCGGGCAATTTTGGCTTGGGGAATCAGTACCGCTCCGCTCCCGGCTGGAAAGGCTGCTAGGAGACCTTCGGCGACGAAGCGCTCCCCGATTAGATCCACCCCCAGGTGGCGCGCCCGGATAGCGTCCGCGGTAGCGGATCCCACGGCGGCAATCTTGAGCCCGCCAAGCACCCGAAAGTCACGACAGCGGTCCAAGAATACTTCGACTCCGTTGGGAGACGTGAAGACCAGGTAGGCGAATTCGGAAATGTTGGCTATGGCGCGATCCAAGGCGCCATAGCCGTCGCTTGGGGGGACAATCGATATCGCCGGGGCGGAGACGACTCTAGCCCCTAGTTCGGAGAGCTTGTCCGACAGGCCGCCTGCTTGGCTCAGCGCTCTGGTAACAATGATTCGTTTGCCAAAGAGAGGTCGGCTTTCAAAAAAGTCGAAGTCGAATCGAGCAACCTGGCCAATGACGATCGTAGCTGGAGATCGAACCGGCATCTCGCCGAGGTTTCCGAGTTCGCCACGGTAGGACTGTTGTTCGGGTCGAGTACCCCATCGGACCGCAGCGACCGGGGTCGTCGGACTCATACCCGAGGCGATAAGCTTGGCCGCGATTTGCGCCCGGTGGCCGACGCCCATAAGCACCACAATGGTGCCACCCAGGCGAGCAAGCGCGTCGTAATCGGTGTCGTCGGCCGCGTCCCCCTGACGATGCCCAGTAATGACTGTCAACGACGTGGACAGGCCGCGATGCGTCAGGGGAATGCCGCCGTAGGTCGGAACGGCGATTGCCGATGGCACTCCCGGAACCACTTCAAATGAGATTCCCGCCGCTCGGAGAGCTTCGAGTTCTTCGGCTCCTCGGCCAAAGAGCATTGGATCGCCGCCTTTAAGACGGACCACCTTGTCGAAGCGCCGCGCGGCATCAATGAGGATAGCGTTGATCTCCTCTTGGGCCATCGGGCGGTTGGGACGCTTTCCAACGTCAATAAGTTCCGCGCCATCGCGCGCAAAGGCGAGCAACGAGGCGTCGGCGAGGTAATCGTAGACAACGATGTCGGCCGATCGAAGAACTTCATGGCCCCGCAGGGTAAGCAGCTTGGGATCGCCGGGTCCGGCACCGACAAGATACACTTTCCCCGAATGCTCTTCCAATGGCTTCACGGGGGCCAACCTAGTCGCTCAAGAATCAGCTAACGATGTCAAGGTCGACCAACCTCACGGGCTAAAAGACGTTCTCCTCCAGCGGAAAGCAAGTATCTGCCCATCTCGGTGCCGAGCCCGACCGGGTCGACGCCACTCATCGATGCCGACACCAGTTCCTTGCCATCGCTCGACGCGATCATTCCAAAGAGGGCATTCCCATTCGAAAGAGCCGTGGAATATGCCCCGACCGGGAGAGAGCAACCTGACCCCAGCATCTCGAGCATGGAACGCTCAGCGGTAACCTGTGCTCTGGTCGGCCCGTCATCGATCCGCCCAATCACTTCGATGGCGTTGGCGTCATCCGCCCGTGCCTCGATCGCGATAGCCCCTTGCGACACCTGGGGACAAAAAAACTCCGGCTCAAAGACCTCGGTGGCCGACGCCCCGAGTCCAAGCCGAATAAGCGCCGCGTTCGCAATGACCATCGCGTCTACGCCGCCAAGCTGAGCCAGGCGCGTTCGGATATTCCCCCGCAGGCCGACCACGTTGAGATCTGGTCGGTACCAAAGCAGCAGCGCTTTGCGCCGCGCAGACCCGGTAGCAACCTTCGCACCGCGGGGGAGGTCGTTAAAGCGCGAACCCACCATGGCATCGCGAATGTCGCCACGGGGCAAAAAACCGGCGATCACAAGTTCGGAAAGCGACGTAGCAGGCAGGTCCTTGGCAGAATGCACAGCAATATCGGCCTCGTTGCGCATCACGGCAGCTTGCACTTCTTTTACAAAGACGCCTTGACCGCCTATCTCAGCCAGCGAGCTGACAAGATCGACGTCACCATGCGTTTCAACAAGAACAAGCTCATAAGTGACACCAAGCGCGCGTCCTACTTCGTTCGCTTGCCATCGTGCAAGCTCGCTCTTGCGGGTAGCGATCCGAAGAGCGCGCGGACTCACAAGTCAAAAAGGAAGCTGAGAGCCTCCGCTAACTTCTCTGCCCTCTCCACACTCGTCTCTTTGAGTCGCGCAACCGGCTGGTGAAGCACCTTTGCAACGATGCCGCCGGCCAGTGCTTCCACGGCCTTTAACTGTGCCGGATCGAGACCCTCAAACTTGGTTCGAAATCTGGCGAGTTCCGCGAGCTTGATATTTTCGGCCATCTCATAGAACGAGGTGATAGTCGGGGTAAGGCTCGCCGCGTGCGCCGCACGCGAGCTGAACTCGGAAACCTCCGCGTCAATAATCTCCTCCGCCACCGAGACTTGTGATCTCCGCTGATCCATCTGCTCATCCAGGTACAGATAGACCGCATCTAGATCTAGGAGCGAGACCGAGGCCAACTCCGAAAGTTCCGGGTCGACGTTGCGCGGCATCCCAAGGTCGACCAAGACCAGTTCTTGACCGACAATCTCCCTGGAAATGATCTCATTGACGGCTGATTTCTCTACCAAATAACTAGTGGAGCCAGTCGCGAAAAAGGTAGCGTCGTAGTCGCCGAGATTCGCCAAGGCAAATTCGAACGGAACGCTCTGCGCACCGAGTTCGCCAGCGATGAGTTCGCCCCTCGTCTCGCTCCGGTTAGCCAGATGAACCTCAATTCCGCGATCGATCAAAGCTTGGGCGACTTTGGAGCCGATCTCTCCCGCTCCCACCACTAGCGCCCGAGATAGATCGGGCCGTACCCTCGCGAGCAGCTCGGTTGCTGCGTACGCAGAGGAGGTAACGCCCCGGGAAATCGTGGTTTCGGTGCGAACACGCTTGCCAACCTCAAGGGCGCGCTGGAATAGTTTCTCCAGGCTCGGTCCGGTTGAATTCAGCTCGTGCGCTTTGACATAGGCCCGTTTTACCTGGCCAATTATTTCTGACTCGCCGATAATCTGGGATTCGAGGCCCGCGGCGAGGCGGAAGAGATGACGCGTCGCGCCAGCATCGTAATAGACGTGCGCCACTTCAGAGATCTTGGATCGAGGCGCCTTGATGCAATCGGCTACTACCGCGATGATCTCGTCGATTCCGGCGTGGAACGATGAAACCACCGCAAAGACTTCGGTACGAGCGCAGGTGGAAAGTATGACCGCTTCTTCTACGAGCTCCGATGCCACCAGAGACTTCAGACAGGGCGTTACCTGCGAATCCCCAAGGGCGAAATCCGAAAAATCCCGCGAACCAAGTTCCCGCTGAGAAATTCCTACCGCTACAACAGGCATCGTCTTATTTCACCCATAGCCAATTCATCGTCACCGGTCTCAAGCAAAGCAAGCGCATTCGAACTCAGCACCTGATCCCACGCTCCATCGCGCGTGCTAATTCCCACCCGTTTGGCCTCTTCCCGCACCCTTGCACAAAGCCCGACAAATCTATCTAGCGCCGGACTTACCTGCTCGGCAAGCTTGCCACAAATCCACCTGCTCACCGCCGGAACAGCGTCATTCGACGCCACGCCGACTTCGAGATTCTCAAACTTCGCGTTTGCAACACTCCGAAGGTTACCACTACTAGCGTTGCTTGCGTCACTTACGAAGAAACCCAAGCTCTTCTGCGCCACGGCAATCCGCCCGTTCAGCGTTGCATCGCTACTGGTCGCAAAGACTACCGGACAGCCGTCCAAATCTCCATCTCGAAACGCCCGCCTTATCAGTTCGACAGTCTTGCCGCGCGTATCAAAAACAACTCTCGCTACGTCGCCTTGCGATTCTAACCAATCTCGCTGAGAAATTGCCGTAAAAACCGATCGATCGATATTTGTCGCCATCGAGGCGAGCAAGTCCACGAAAGCGGCGGAGAACTGCGGCGCCACGACCCTCAAGGTACCAGGAAGATCGCCCATTGCTAAGAGTTTCCGTGCCGCGACTCGCCCCGCTCCAACCATCAGAACCGAAGTGGCCCCAAAATCAAGTTCCATCATCATCGCGGATCCGCCTCGAGCCTCAATTCGCCAATGGTGCGAATCTACACTGTAGCGCTTGCGATCTCCGTGAAACGAGTAGCAAATCTGGTCTAGGTTGGGTGCCATGGTAGAGGTTGTGACCGCAGCAATCGCGACTCTCATCGGAGTTGCATTTTCGCTCTCTACATTCGAGCGCTGGCTCGACAAGAAGCGCAAGCATGAACTCGCCTGGGCGACTTCACTCTTGATGTTCGCGATTGCGGCTTTCGCTCTCGCTCTCGGAGCCCAAATGGGCTGGAATCCCCTGCTATTCAAGATCTTCTACCTTTTCGGCGCGATATTGAACGTGCCTTTCCTCGCACTTGGAACTGTATATCTGCAATGGGGGGAGAAGGTAGGGAACAAAGTCGCATCTGCCCTGATGCTTTCATCCTGTTTTGCCGCGGGAATTCTTTTGGCAGCGCCAATCACGCACGCTTTGCCCGTCCATCAGCTCGCCCAGGGCTCCAAAGTCTTCAGTGCACTGCCCCGCATATTTGCTGGGGTAGGATCCGGGGTCGGTGCGATGGTGGTATTTGGCGGAGCGATCTACTCCTTCATGCGCACGCGCACTACGCGATTTCGAATCTCAAACGCACTGATTGCGATTGGAACCGCAATCACCGGCGCAAGCGGTCTACTCAACTCGGTCTTCAACGCGATGACCGCGTTCTCGATAACCCTCGTTATCGGTATTACTGTCATCTATTTCGGCTTCGTGGTTGCAACTAGCGCCCCGAAAGCGCCCCAACCTCAGTTGCAGACCGCTCCGAGCCAGGCCGGGTAGTGTCTCATTTAGCATCTCCCGTTCGAGCCCCAAGCGCTCGACTCTTGTCGTAACTCGCGCGAATACCGGCAATGATTCCGCCACTGACGCCTAATTCTTCAAACTTGTTGGTAGCCGCAATCGTGGTTCCGCCCGGGGAAGATACCTCCAGGCGCAGCGCTCGGGTGTCGCCGGGACGGCGCCGCAGCAACTCCGCCGATCCCGCGAGCGTAGCGATGGCGAGTTTTGAAGCCAGTTCGGCACTGAGGCCCAGTTCGATGCCAGCATCGATCATCGCCTCAGCGAAGTAGTAGACATATGCCGGCCCCGAACCCGAGATCGCGGTGACGGCGTCGATCTGCTTTTCAGTTACCACAATCACTTCGCCGAAGGTCCCAAGCAGCTCCTCGGCTCGAGCCATCTCTCGCGGCCCAGCGAAAGTCCCCCCGCAGATCGCGGTGATCCCCATGCCAATCTGGGCCGGGGTATTCGGCATGGCGCGAATAACTGGCGTTTTGTTGGCGAGTGCGGCCTCGATCGCAGAGGTGGTAATGCCAGCGGCGATCGAGATGACGGCCTCGATCGAGAGTCCGCTCAGTGACGAAATTACTGCGGGCACCTCGGATGGCTTGGTGGCAATGACACAAACTTTGGCCGGCACCGGCTCACTTGCAATCTGGACGGCGGGATGTGCAGCGGCGATAGACCCCTGGAGATCTGCGTTTGGTTCAATCACCGCAACGGACGCCGCCGACAGGACTTCGGAGTCCAAGATGCCCTCGAGCAGCGCTCGACCCATTTTCCCGCATCCCACTAGCAATAGCTCGACCATGACCTAGACAATAACGCTTAAGTCCCGAGGAGACGGCGCAAAGGCCGTCGCTATTGATTTGGGCTGTATCGATATCGCGACGGGAAACCTATGCTCATCGCGACGGGAAAATAGCTCTCGGAATAGTGAACTGCGGCGCCAAGATACAGATCCAATACCACCTCATCGATCAACGAGGTGTCGATCGCGGATCGCAGGTAGACCGCATCTTCGACTCCGATGACAAAATGATAGGGATAGGTCTTCACGCCGCATCGCAGCAGATATTCCAACGTTTCCGCCACGTTCTCTTCGGGATGAGGCATGAAATACGTCTCAAACTCAGTGGTTCTCTCGCCAACGGTAACGCGAAGAGTAATGACGCGCTTCGAGGCGGTCGAAATACGGGCATAGAAGCTCCAGGCCTCGGGATCTTCGTCGAAGCGGATCCAGGACAAATGCTTTACCGCCAGGACGGCTAAGCATTCACCAATCAAAACAAAGATCTCCGAGCGACGCGATAACGTCACCAAGGGCGCCCCTAGAGGCATTCGGTCAATTCCCGAGAGGCGAGCGCCCCCACGATATCGAGCACAGCCCCCCCAGCCTTGCGCCAAGAGTATGCTCGTGCGAAGTCCACGGTCGCTCTTTCCACCTTCGATGCGCTGAGCTTTCCGCCTAAAATGGATCCCATCGCCTCGGCGAAGGCCCACGGACTCCGCTCCTCAACGAGAAAGCCGGTCTTTCCAGGAGTCACCAACGAATTTAGGCCACCAACCTTCGAAGCTACAACGGCAGTTCCGCACGCCATGGCCTCTAGGGCTACGAGTCCAAACGACTCGCTCCTGGACGGGACCACTACGACGTCAGCGCCACGATAATAACTGGCCAAGCGCAAATGGGGTTCGGGGTCTCTAAAAATAATCCGATCGGAAAACCCTTTTCGCGTCGCCAGAGCTATGCATCTGCTCAGCTCGACCTTGCCAAGGTGCCCCGAGGGTCCGCCGACGATCACAAAGTAGGCGTCGGGATGGTCCCACAAAAGTGTCTCAAACGCCTGGGTGGCCAATAAAAGACCTTTGAGCGGCTGGATTCGTCCCACATAGAGCACTATTTTGCCGTCATCAGGCAAATTGACGGCGCGACGCGCCATGGCTTTGTCACCCGGCGCAAAAAGTGCGTGCTCGACTCCGAGCCCCACCACTTTCAGGCGTTCGGGCGGAACGTCCAAATATCGCTCCAAGTCAGCCGCTTCGTGGTCGCAAGAGGCAAGTACCACATCAGAGCAAGCGGCGACCTGGTCCTCGGCATCAATCCGGATCTTCCCCTCGACGCGATCGTCTGGCCCAGACCTCCCATCTGCCTTGACCTTTTCCAGGGTGTGAAAAGTCGTGAGCATCGGAATTCCGTAGTGGTGCTTGAGCTGATGTGCTGCGAGTCCAGAGAGCCAGTAGTTGCCATGCACTACGTCTGGCATCTCGGCAGAACTTAGGGAAATACGCTGGATGACGTTTTCGGTAAATTCCGAGACGAGTTCTGGGAGATCTTCCTTGGCAAGAGGTTGTAGGTCCCCAGCCGGAACGTTGTGGACAACCAACCCCGGCTCTACCTGCTGAGACGCAGGCTGGTTTGGCGAAACCGCCCTCGTGTAAACACTCACGTGCGAGCCAAGACGGGCAATGGCTGAACTCAATTGGCGCACGTAGACATTCATACCGCCGCCGTCGCCAACTCCGGGCTGATCCAACGGCGAACTATGCAGCGAAACAACCGCAAAATTTGGCATATTAATGGCTTGCTTACTCAAATTCTTGCTCAACGTCGGCTAACTAAAAAAGACCAACAAGAAATCGTCCCCACTTGTTTCAAAATTGGCGATCTTCATTTCGTGGTGCGACGCCGACGGAGCACCGGATCACGGCCCTAACACATCCGAAGGATGGCCACAGCCCTAAAGACAACTATTCGCCGCTTATCACTTTGGCCAACAGATCATCGACCATGGACGCATCCCCCCGGTAACGAACCACAAGTTCGGCGCGTATCGCGTCGATCGAGAGAAAAAGTGCCTTTCTCCAGTCAGAAAGCAAGTGCTCGACTTCGACCAACGCATCAGCATCGCTTCCCCCACCTTCAGCCTCGAATCGAGCCATAAGCGCCACGATCTCGGC
>JAJYGZ010000170.1:1207-8937 GCA_021790495.1 Actinomycetes bacterium | reverse complement strand
CCGAGCCGACTCGTCGTCTTTGGTGTACCGTAAGTTGAGTTGCGCGAAAGTCTTCTACCGGGCTTTGTCGTCGCTCGTTTCGCCAAAGCTAGGAAGCCGAATGAAGTTTCGCTTATTTAGCCGTGTAATCGTGCCATTGCTGTCGATCTTTGCATTCGCGGGCGCCGCGCAGGCGCCAAGCGGCACCTTGGTCTCGTCGCTATCGGCGAGTTCGGTTTCGACCGCCTCCACCTCGCAGAATGCGTCGAGTCCCGGGGCGTGGGCCTATGACATGGTCGCCTCCGACGGCGGAGTCTTCACTTTCGGAAACGCAAACTTCTACGGCTCGATGGGCGGCATCACCCTCAACAAGCCGGTGGTGGGAATGGCCGCCACGCCCGACGGCAAGGGTTATTGGCTGGTCGCCTCCGACGGCGGTATCTTCAGCTTCGGGGACGCGACTTTCTATGGGTCCACTGGCAATTTGACCCTCAACAAGCCGGTGGTGGGAATGGCCGCCACGCCCGACGGCAAGGGTTATTGGCTGGTCGCCTCCGACGGCGGAGTCTTCACTTTCGGAAACGCAAACTTCTACGGCTCGATGGGTGGCACCACCCTCAATAAGCCGGTGGTCGGAATGGCGGCTGATCCTTCCACAGGCGGCTACTGGCTGGTGGCTTCGGATGGTGGGATCTTTAGTTTCAACGCTCCCTTCTTAGGCTCGATGGGTGGCACCACCCTCAATAAGCCGGTGGTTGCGGTGGCGGACGTACCGGCCCTCGATCCTTACGGAACTGGACAGTATGGCTCGGATATCTCATGGCCCCAGTGCACGCCGCTATATACCGGGACATCGTCTTCTTTGCTCTCTTTCCCGCCGAACAACGGAGTTGCGGTGGTCGGCACGACCTATGAGACCAGCATGAATGGCTACCTCGGAGGAACCTTTGCCGACACCTTTGGAACCAACACGTGTCTCAAGACGCAACTTGCGCAAGCGGTCTTTAGCGGTGCGCACCCGTCTCTCTATGCGGTCCTTTGGTCCGCACCCGCGGCGTCTACCAACGATCCGATGCTTTTCAACGGGCCAAAGGCAAGCTGCGCTTCATCGACCAGTGCTAATGCAGTCGATTGCCAGGCGTATAACTGGGGATATAACCTCGCGGCTCAAGCTGTTGACTACGCCACTTCTCAGGGGGCTTCTTCGCAGCTGTGGTGGCTCGATATCGAGGTCGGTTCTCCCTCAAAGGGTGACGCGTTATGGAGTCCCGATTTGGTGGCCAACTCGAATGTGATTCTCGGAGCATTGGACGAGTTTCATCTCCTTGGCGACCAGGCCGGCATCTATTCGACCTCCCTGCAATTTGGCGAGATCGTTGGCCCAAGTTTTTCACCGGGACTTCCGATATGGATCGCAGGGGCGGCTTCGGCGACTCAGGCGGCGGCTTGGTGCGCGGATCCGACTACCTGGTTTGGGGGCGGGACGCCGTGGCTCATCCAGGGACCTTGGATCACCGTGGCGACGACCGTAGGTACCACGACCGTCGACTCGGACTTCGCCTGTTAGCCAGCCAAGACGGTTGGCCGCCGCGAAGGGCGCGTCGCGGTTAGCGCTTTTTGTGGTAGCAGTTTTTGCAAATTCCCAAGATGGAAAAATGATGAGCTCGTATGTGAAAGCCGAGGCGATTCTCGAGTTCTTGTTCGAGTTGCTTGGAGAGATCCTTAGGTGCTTCTAGAACCGCTCCACAGTCGTCGCATACCAGATGCTGATGGACGTTGTCCTCAAGGTGATAGACCGCACGGCCGTGTCCCAGGTGGACGTGTTCCACCACCCCGAGTTTTTCAAGCGCATCCAGCGTCCGATATACCGTCGACAGGTGTATGTCCGGGCTTTGACCATGGACAACCGAGAAGATCTCCTCGGCCGAGACGTGGCCGGATGCCTCAACGATGGCCGATATGACAGCACGTCTCGCCGGAGTTACGCGGCCGCCCTGGTTGTGGATAGCCTCAACGGTCTTCAACAGAACACTCGATTGTTGGCCAGGCGGGTAGTACAACTTCGTTACGGCTTTTTGCTTTTGGATTCGAATCGATAACCTAAACCTCTAACGGTGGTTATATATGTCGGATTGGTTGGATCTGGTTCAATCTTGCCCCGGAGGCGCTTGATGTGCACGTCAAGCGTTTTGGTGTCGCTGGTATGGTACGGTCCCCACACACGGTCGATGATCATGTCGCGCGTCATCACGCGGTTGGGATTCGACATCAGCAGTTCGAGGAGCTCAAACTCCTTGAGAGGCAGCGCAACGGGCGAGTCCGATATTCGGAGTTCGTGCCGCGCGGTATCGAGGCAGATTTCGCCGATTTCAATCATGTCCTGGCTTGCCTCGACGGTCGGTGTGGTGGGAGCGCGGCGCAGCACCGCGCGAATTCGAGCGGTGAGTTCGCGCATCCTAAATGGCTTGGTAACGTAGTCGTCGGCTCCCACTTCGAGCCCCACTACAGTATCGAGTTCCGAGCCGCGGGCGGTAACCATGATTATTGGGACCTGGCTCACCGCGCGGATCTGTTTGCAGACGTCGATGCCGGAGATTTTTGGAAGCATCAGATCCAGGAGAATAACATCGGGCGCGACAGCCTCGAAGAGATCGAGCGCCTCCTTGCCGTCCCGTGCGATAGCGACGTTCATGCCCTCTTTCTTTAGGCCCAGGGTGAGGGCGTCGATAAACGACTCTTCGTCTTCGGCAACCAGTACGGTCGTCTGCATCTTGTTCACTTCTGCTCTTCGCCTTTCGTAGGCAATACGATTCGGAATGTGGAACCCGATCCTTCGCGCGACTCGACTTCGACGACTCCGTTATGGTTGCCCACAGCGTGCCTTACTATCGAAAGCCCAAGGCCGGTACCGCCAGTCTGCCTCGAACGTGCTTGGTCAACCCGGTAAAAGCGCTCGAAGATTCTTTCCAGGTCCTTTTGGGGTATTCCTATCCCGTGGTCGATAACCGAGATCTCAATCGTCGAGGGCGTCCGGGTAAGCTCTAGATTTACTGAAGATTCCTTCTCGGAATATTTGATCGAGTTGTCGACCAAGTTGGCCAGCGCAGACCGAAGTTGGCGCTTGTCGCCATGGTACATGAAGTTGGATCCGCTGAGCTCGAATTGCAAGCTCACGCCTGCGAGTTCCGCGGCGGGCGCCGCTTGATCAAGGACTTCTGTCACTAGTTCGACGAAGTCGATATCGGCCTGCTGTGACGCGCCCTCGGATTCGATTCGACTCAAATCGAGTAGGTCGTCGATGATCTTGGAGACGCGGAAGGCCTCGTTTTGAATTCGATTGGCGAGGCGTTGGCGAACCTTGGGATCTTCCTCGAAGGCGAGCGTCTCAGCCAGCAGGCCCAACGCGCCGATCGGAGTGCGAAGTTCGTGGCTGACGTTGGCCACGAAATCGCGCCTTATCGTGTCGAGTTGATTTCGGATTGTCAGGTCCTCGATGACCGTGACGACAATGTGTTGACGCTCGGGGGATGCGGGGCGGGTGCGGATCGAGAAGTCCCGACGCGGAGGTCCAAAGATTGAAAAAGAGCGGTCTTTGAAGCGTCCTGCGCGCCCAGAGGCTATGGCTTCTTCGATTGCGCGCATCAGCCCAGCTTCTTCGTGCCGGGCGGCGCCGAGATCGCGCGCGGCCGCGTTATCAAAGATCAGGGTTCCCGAGCTGTCATGCACAAAGACGGCCTGAGAAACGGCGTCTAGCGCGTTGGTAAGGCATCCAAGGTACTGTTCAACTTCGATTTCGTGGGGCACATGATATCCATACGGCTAGAAGGGTTGGTATCGAGGTAGTCCAAGAGAGCTTTAGGCGCAGCCTTACATCAAAGACTATATGAGGCGTCACGGCCACCCGCGAAGCCGAGCGGGCATCTCGAATAGGAATATGTAATGAAATATCAAGAAACATAGTGATACCCATCGAATTAAGCTAGAGTATGGCGCATGGATAATGTCGCGAATCGCTTTTGGGGGTCGGCGCTGGCCGACGTATCGGTGACACCAAATATCAACGCACTTCCCGGAGGGTCGGCGTTGCAGTCGATTGCCAATGGGGTTGCGGCCTGGGCGCTGCTAATTGCGCTGGTCGGGCTCCTGGCGGGTGCGGCGATGTGGGCGATCGGATCCCATTCTGGCAACTATCAGCAGACCTACACCGGCAAGCGGACCTTGATTGCTTCGGCATTGGCGTCTGTGGTTGTCGGGGCCGCACCGGCGCTAATTAATTTCTTCTTCCATTTGGGGCAAGGCGTTCACTGAGCGAGAACAGGTTTGGTTTCGATGATTATTGGTTTCACATATGCTTCGATTGGATCCGACATCGGGAGTCTCTTTGTATCGGCCCTGTCGGCGACCATTGGGCGTGCGCTCGTTGACGCGGACGGCTTTGTGTCGGCTCACCTTTTTGCAGTCGTGAATTCGGTGGGAGATCCTCAACTCGGCGCGTCATGGTTTGCACTTCCTTTGATCCACCTCCTTCCCGCCGTGGAAATTGTGGCCGTGACGTCGCTTTTAGTTGCCGCGATAGCATCAGTTGTCCAAGGAGATCCCGCGTCGACGATCCGCAGCATAATTGTTTATTTGCCCGTGATGGCTGTATTCGCTGGCGGGGAGTTGGGTGTGGTCGAGGCCCTCATAAGCGCAGCGAATGGACTTTCTGAGCGCATTTTTGCCAGCTTTGTTCCAGTGGATTCTGCCGGTTTGGCCCTGCACGGCACCTTCTCCGGATTGATCGGCCCCGGGGTGCCAAGCTTGATCGGGGTTGGGATTGCGATTGTATACGTCGTCTTCGCGCTGCTTTTGTGGTTCGAGCTAGCGTTGCGATCCGCCGCCATCTACATGGTCGTCGCGATTCTGCCCTTCGCGTTTGCGATGAGCCTCTTTCGGAGCGGCCGAAAGATGCTATTCCGGCTGCTCGAAGTTCTCGCTGGACTGATATTCGTCAAGGTGGTTATCGCTCTCGGCCTGGGAATCAGTGCCGGTATTGCCACCTCTGCGAAGCTCTCGAATTTGACCGTCGCCGTGGTCGCAACCGCATCATTGATCCTCTGCGTCCTTAGCCCTTTTGCGGCGCTTCGCATGCTGGGGGCAATTGACTTCGCTCAAGCCCCTGAGTTCGAACGCGCGCCAGCCGCAGGAATGCGCGCTGCGCGCCGTGCGGTTAGCTTCGCTGATCAAAATTTGGCCGCTTCACAGGCTGGATCAGAGATTATTGACTATGGCCACGTGCCCTATGCGGCCGGACGCAAGGATCTCGCCGGTGACTGGGAGTCGCATTTGTCCCCGAGCTACCAGAGGCGCGGCGATGGATAGTCCCAATGAGGCGACATCGGCGATCTCCAACAGGCGAAGAGGCTACCTGTTCGCGAGCGCGTTTGCGCGCCGTCCATTCGGTCTCGCATCCGACGAAGCGAGATTTCTCGGAGCAACGTCGGGGATTGCCGTGGTCGCGATAGTGCTTCGTATCGGTGCATTGGACGGGTTCGTCGTAGCGAGCATGGCGATGGTGACGGCCATCGCGGCGCTGGGGGTTAGGTACGATGGCGCCTCTCTTGCACGCCTAGTCGCGCGCGGTCTTGGCTATTGGCTAAGTTCTGCTGCGGGTGTGCGCCGCGATCCAAGCGATCCGCGCGTCAATGCGCAGCGCGTTGCGCCAAAATTTAGGCGGAATCTCGGAGCGCGCGTATCCGCGGCGGCCCTTTTGACGCGCACCCATCGTTTGGATGGTGGGCAAGGCCTCGTTTCGGGTGTCTATGGGGCCAAAGACGGCTCGGGCCTCCTGGTTGGACCGGCATCGGCCAGAGTCGCTTGCGTTTTGGAGGTCGGCCTTGGCCGGTCGCCGTTTTTGATCGGGGCTCAAGGACTCGGGGAGATGCACCAAGAGATGGCGCGGGTTCTCGACTCGATTGCTCGACTTGGCGCCGACGCCCCGCGAGTCACCCTGGTCACCTTTGCCCGCGATGCCTTGTTGGAGGATCGTGCCGCTCAAACTCGGCGAGATTTGGTTCCTGGCAAGGGAGAGTATGGCGAAAGTCTCGGCGACCTCTATGAGAAGATGCTCTATCGCCCCAGGGGTCCGCGCAGCTTTGTCTCTTTGAGCATTTCCGCCACAGCAGATCCTTTAGCTGCCGGTGATCGAGGCCTAGCGGCCGCTTTCGCCCATCTCGAGGAGGCTCGACGCCTGTGCGCATCTTGGAGCCCTGAGATTTTCGGCCGAAATTTTATCGATGTGCACAAGCTGAGATGGCTAGTAACAAATTGCGGGGGAGGTCATTCAGGCAGGCGGGGAGGGCGAGAGAAATTCGACCGTATTCAAATGCCGGGTGCGGATATGAAACTCTATCGGGTCGTTCGCTGGCCGCAAGCTCCTGTACTCCCCGGCGCCATTGGTGCTCTGTTTCTCGATTGCCACGGTCTGCGTGCTACCTCGGTTACTTTTCAAGCGGTTTCGCCTGCGAAGTTGGCGAGGCACGCCCGAGCCGGGCGCGCTAGGAGTATTGCCACCGCCCGCGTCGCCGGCGAAGCTGGTTTCCTCACCCGTCCCGGTGACTCGCTTGGGGTCGAGGCGCTCGAGGCGATGGAGTCAGAACAACTCGCGGGGCGCGCTGGCGTAACGATCTCGGCGCTGGCGGTCTCCCTGTTCCCCACGACGCAACAGGCGCGATTACATGAGGATTTTGCGACGCGGGGCATTGTGACGCGGCGCGAATTCGGACGCCAAGGCTTAGCCCGTAGGGAATTCGCCGCACTCGGAACCGCCCCATGAAGCTTCGAACGACCCGCAGCGAACTCGAACCCATCGAAGCCAGCACTACGGCAGCCACGTTCCTGCTTGGATATGGCGAGAGCGATCACTCTGTTTTTCGGCCTCTCATGGGCGTATCGCGTTTTGGGGGCGCATTTGGATTTAACCCCTTCGAGCTGTACCAGGCCAAGCTGGTTTCCGGTCCGAACACCTTCGTGTTCGGAAAGATCGGTATGGGAAAGTCGTCTCTCGTCAAGAGTTACTTGGCACGCATGTACGCTCACGGCTACTCGTCAGTGGTACTTGATCCCAAGGGCGAGTACGGCGCGCTCTCGAACTTCTTTGGATTTTCTCCGATCAGTTTCCTCAAGGACAATTCCGGCGTCAATCCTTTTGTGACCCCCGGCAATTGCGACCGTACCCTGGCGCGCGAGCTTAACCGCGAACTCGCCGAACTCGCGCTCTCCTTCGTTTGCAAGAGATCGCTCATCGGCCTTGAGAACGCGGCTTTGGCCCAAGTCTTGGGAGCTGTCGCCGATGATCTCAATTTCGTACGGATCCGCCAAGAGCTGATCTCGTTGGACCGCCGCGGTGGCCCGACGGCGTGGCTAGGTGGGTACGTGCAAGGTGCTTTGGCCGAATTGGTGGCGGGATGCTCCATCCTGCTGGATTCGGGGCTGGTCGCAAAGACATCTGCGGGTGCGATTGTGCCAGCGCTGCACCAGGGGATACTTGTGATCGACTTATCCTTGGTATTCGGTACGACAATGTATTCGCTCGCCGTAACGCTGGTGTTGAGCGCAATCCGCGCCGCGCAGCTCGGGTCTTCGGCGAGGCCGACCGTGGTGGCAATTGACGAAGTGTGGGCGCTTACCCAGGATCGCGCAGCGCTTCGGTGGCTGCAAAGGTACTGGAAGCTCTCGCGGAGCCTAGGAATCGCCAACCTTGCGGTCACCCA
>JAJYGZ010000170.1:0-1189 GCA_021790495.1 Actinomycetes bacterium | reverse complement strand
GCAACTGGAACGCGCAAGTGCTTTATGGCGTGTCGGAGCCAAGATTTTTCTCTTGGATCACCACCTGACTTGCCATGAACGGGAGATTTGCGATACAGACTCGGCAATGACCCTTTCGGGCGCCGAGGTGCATGGGCCCTGATTGCTCCGCAGCGGAGTCTCGCTGAAACATCGGCGGAGGAGAAATGAAAATGCCAGCTAGCTCGTTTGTCTTGGCCATCGTCGCTCGACACCTGACACCCCTCGGCGCGGTCGCGGTTATGGCCATAGCTGCGGCCGTTGCGCTCAGCCCGTCGGAATCGGCGCGAGGCGAAGGCGCGTCAGCGCGCCGAGGGCTTGGCGTCGCTTCTTGGCTCCGGGGACGGCGCATACCCCAAGGTAGCAAATTTGCGGGATTTTTGGGGGCGCTGGAGTATCGGGCCGCCAAAGGTGGTCTTGAGTTGGGCCGAATTGGGACGATTCCGATCAAGCTATTTGAACGGGATTCGGTTATTGTGTTTGGGCCGACCCAATCGTATAAAACCTCGCGTCTCGTCATACCTGCAATAACGGCTTTTGGGGGCGCCGTAATCGCCACCAGCGTCAAGGACGATATCGTTAGAGCGACCGTGGCATCGCGCCCGACGTCTCGGCCCTGGATATTTGATCCGTATGGAATTTCCAAACATGCCAATTGCTACTGGAATCCCATTGGCCCCGAGATGGCTCCCGATCTAGCTCGACGTCTGGCCGGCACGATATGCGCGCCGCGCAATGTCGAGCACGCTACCGAAGAGTCGGCATTCTGGTATGCCCTGGCAGCGAGGATGGCCGAGCCGCTGCTCGTCGCCGCCAGTCTTTCCGGCGGCGACATTCGAATGGTAATGGACTGGGTCGAGACGCGAGACTTTACCCAGCCGGCGGGCGCACTGGAGCGCGGCGAGCGCCAAAGATTGCGCATGGCGCTATTGGCATCGCTGGATCGCGAAGAGCGCCAACTCTCCTCGGTAATTACCACGCTGGAGAAGTGCCTCGAGCCATTTTTGCACGGAACCAGCGCCGTTCTCGGTTGGCGAAATGCCGCCGACTTCAAGGTGCAAGACGGCGAGACTTTGTATTTGGTGGCGCCGCCAAACCGCCAAGGAGAGGTCGGACCGGTCTTTGGCACGCTATTGAGGATTCACCTGGACGATGTATTCGCCCGACCGCC
>JAJYGZ010000041.1 GCA_021790495.1 Actinomycetes bacterium | reverse complement strand
TCAGGTCGGAGAACCGATCGAGGCGTGAGAGGTGCTCGTCGAGCGCCTCGCCAACGCTTAGGACCTTGGATCTGAGCGCCGCGGTCAGCGCGGTGGCGTCCCAGTCCGCGTATGTATCGGGCAGGCGTGACGTCATCGAAGAAGCGCGATCATTTCCGCGGCACCATAAAGCATTGCGACTACCGAAAGGACCAGCGCTGCGCTGCGGCGCAGCCATAGTTCGCTTACCCGTAGCGCCAGTTTGGCTCCGAGGTGCGCTCCGGGGATCGTGCCCAGGGTTAGCAGCGCGGACACTGTCCAATTGATGTCCCCGATGAACGTGTGGGTGATGATGCTTGGGACCGCCAGTACGCCAACGCAAACCAGCGATGTCGCGGTCGATTCGCGAAGCGAGAGTCCAAGGCGCTGCACGAACATCGGCACCAGCACGATACCGCCGCCCAGCCCGAGCATCCCCGATATCAGACCGGCAAGAATGCCGATAAACCCGAGGCGTAACACCCGAGATCTTGGGGTCATCGCCGCCGTAGCGGTCGCGGTCTTGCGCATTGGCGCCATCGCCTCGGGAGCTGCTTTTGAGCTAGATAGAAATGCTGCTTCGGGAACTATCAGGTTGTCGATGTCGGCAGTAGCATCTACCACGGGGTTGCGCGGCGCTTTGGCGATGCGTATCGCATTTAGCATCAGGATCGCGGCCGTTATTATCATGATTAGGTGACCGTTTCCGGGAAGGCTGTGCGACACCAGGCTTCCGCCGACCGATGCGATCACCCCGGGAATTGCTACCGCGGCCACCACCTCATAACGAATGAGCTTTTGTCCCCGATAGTGGAACATTCCGGTAATGACGCCCGGCAAGACCGATGGCAGAGTGGTTCCGATCGACATGATCGCCGAGACTCCAAGGGCGCGGATCGCCGGAGTTGAGAGGGCGCCGCCCCCAATCCCGAACGACGTCGAGAGCGCTCCAGCAGCGATTCCGACGACCACGAAGATCGCCGCCTCGAATGAGCTCATGAAATCGCCAACCTTGAGCGGATCGCGCGCTCGGCGGCATTTACCGCAAAGTAAAGGGCAAGGGAGACTGCCACCACCAGGGCGATCGAAGCCCAGAGATTAGAGAAGTTGCTGCCGACGACGTCCAAGGACATGGCGTGGCCCACTCCGCTTCCGCTGACCAGCCACTCGGCCAGCACCGCACCCAGTATTGCGCCAGGCATCGAGATCTTCGCCGCGGTAAATATCGCCGGAGCGCCGTACATCGCACGAACGCGAGTTAGCGCTTTGAACTGGCTGCCCCGATCGAACGAATCAGATCGAGTGCCGGGCCCGGGGCACTTTGCAGTCCATCCGAGATGGTAACCAGCGACGGAACAATCGTTACCAGCGCGGCGATGACGGTGATTCCCGCCAGGCCCCGGCCGAATAATAGAGCCAGCAGCGGCGTCATCGCGACAAGCGGTACGGATCGAACTACCAGAACCAGAGGCATCACGGCACGGGTCGCAGCAGGTGAAAGCACCAGGATAACCGCGCCGATGACGGCCAGGATTGTGCCGAGAATCCAGCCAGAGCCTGCGTGCAAAAGCGTGGTCGCCAGCGTCAAAAGGATTTGCTGGCGGTTTTGCGGCGACTGCGGGCTGCTAACGAGGTAGTTCCATACTGCGAGTGGAGTCTTGAGAAAGTAGCCTCCGAGTCCACTGAGATGGACCAACGCAGTCCATACCGCTAGGGCGATGGCGACCCCGGCCATGACTCGCGCCGTCGCGGCGACGTTCTGCTGGGTGGTGCGCTTGGCCGAGCCTTGAGGCGAACCCGAGACGTCGGTGGAAACTGCGTTTCCCGCGCCAAAGCGCCGAGTTAGCCAAAGGGTTATCCCATAGGCGGTTCCCGAGACGACCGTGGTCACGCCAGCTATAGCCCAGGTACGGCTTACCGAGAGCTGCTGCTGGGCTTGGAGCATGACAACCCCGAGGCCGCTCTGTCCGCCGAAGTAGTCTCCGATCATCGCGCCGAGAATCGCCGCCGGCGCGGAGATGCACAAGCCCGCCGCGATACTTGGAACGCTCGCTCGAATTCGCACCCTGCGCAGGATCGACCACTTTCGAGCACCGAAAGCGGCGGCCATTTCGAGGCTCGTTTTCGAAGCGGCTCGAAGTCCGGCTACCGCTGCGACAAGAGTTACAAAGAAGACCGAGAGCGCCGACATGGTTATCTTGGCGGCGAAGGGGCTTTGGACGATGAAGAGAATCGGTCCGATGGCGACGGTCGGAACGGCGTACGTCATCACGCCAAAAGAGACCAGGATACCTTCAGCCCTACGGCTTACCAGGGTCAGGGTCGCCAGCGCGAGCCCCAGCGAGTTGCCGATCAGCCATCCCAGGCTGGCCTCGGAAAGCGTAGCGACGAGGTCGCTTCCGTAGAAATGATCGTGCCAGCCTGTGGCGACGATGCTGGTCGGGGTCGGCAGCACAAATCGATGCGCGAATATCGTAACCGCCAAGATCTCCCAAAGCGCCACAACCCCCACTCCAAGGAGGAGTTGAAACCCTAAGACGCGGTTAGAACGCAAATCTCCGATGCGGGCCGACCGCGACGCCAGGGACCCGGAGCCAGGCGTTCTCAAAGCTGCTCCTTGGAGTCTTCGCTTTCGAAGAGGACTCCGCTCAGGTAGTCGCAGATCTCGTGGAACTCGGGGGCGCGGAGAAGCTCGGCGCCGCGCGGTCGGGCAAATGGGACTTTGAGATGGGTGACGACGACACCCGGTCGGGGACTAAGCACGAAGATGTCATCTGCGAGAAATACCGCTTCGGATATTGAATGTGTCACCAATAACGTCGTGGCAGAGCGCTCGGTCCAGATCCTCTGCAGTTCGATGTTCATGCGCCGCCGTGTCATCTCATCGAGCGCGCCAAAAGGTTCGTCAAGCAGCAGCACGTGGGGTTCGATTGAAAGCGCGCGCGCGATCGCCACGCGCTGGCGCATTCCTCCGGATAGTTCGGACGGAAGCGACTTGGCGAAATCTCTCAGGCCGACCAGCGAGATCAGATCCGCTATCGCGCTCGCCTCAACGCGCCGACCTGCTATTTCGAGTGGGAGACGGATGTTGGCTTCGACCGTCTTCCAGGGGAGTAGCGCGGCCTCTTGGAATGCGACGCCGAGATGATGTGCAAGGCGAGCTTCGCGAGGATGCTCGCCATGCACCAAAATGTTGCCGGCCGAGGGCGTGTCAAGGTCGGCCATCATTCTGAGGACCGTAGATTTTCCGCATCCCGAGGGACCGAGGAGAGCGGTAAAGCTGCCGCGCACCGAGGAGATGTCGACGCCGCTAAGCGCCGTCACCTCCCCTTTGCGAGACTTGTAGACCTTGGTGACACCTTGGAGGCAGAGCCCGTCTTGGGCTTGGGGTGTGCCTCCGAGGTGTCCTTGGGCCGCTTGCTTTAGCTTCTCATCGATCGCCAGGTTCATGCCTTATTTCCTCCGTGGTAGATCTCGGCGAGGATCTCGTTGGTGAACATCGACGGTGTCGCGATGACGTTGCCGATGCCGAGCGACTTGATGGTTCCCGCGACGGTTTCTGGAGTCATCCAGAAGAGGCCGTACTTGTCGGTGTTGGCATCCGAGACAAACGCGTTCTGCTCTTGCGCATCGAGTTTTTGCTGAGCCGGGTTCAGCTTCAAGCTTGCGCCATACTTGGTGACGGCGAGATTCGCGGCCTCGTCTGGGTTCTTGAGGACGTCGCTCCAACCCATCGACTCGCCCGTCATCAATCCGACGATCTGCTTGCGCATTACAGGGTCCGAGAGATTTGAGGTCTTGGCGATGTAGATGTCTTCGATGAGCGGATAGTTGAAGTCGTTCAGCAAGAACGCATAGGTCGGCACGCCTTGAAGCTTGAGCACGATCGGCTCATTGGTGTAAAAGGCCATTAGTCCGTCGATTTCGCCGGTGGCCAACGGGGTTGGGTCAAATCCCACCGTGACCACGTCGATCCTGGCGGCGGTCATATTGTTGGCTTTCAGGAAAGATTCCCAGATCGGCTGGTTGGAGGCGCTGACGCCGATCTTTTTGCCGACCATCTCCTGAGGATTGTGAATCGGGGCGCTGGCGCGGGATGCGATGCAGGTCGGGCTCTTCTGGAATCCGGCACCGATGACCTTGATGTCGGCCCCGTTGTTGATGGCTTGGATCGCCTCGGCAGTGTGGGTGATGCCAACGAGCGCGGTTCCTGAGACCACGATCGGCTCGGGCGCCAAGTTAGGCCCGCCCGGGAGAAGCGTCACGTCAAGACCTTGCTTTTTGTAGTACCCGCGCTCCATGGCGAAATAGCTTCCGGCAAACTGCACGTTTTCGAGGTAGACGAGTTGAAGGCTGACTTTGGTGAGAGCGGCGGTGGTTGTGGCGACAGCCGAGGTGGCGGTGGTGGCGGAGCCAGAGCCGCAGGCAGCGAGGATTTCAGGGATTGCTCCCGCGAGTGCCGCGGCGCCAACCAGTTTTGCCCCTTTGCCAAAGAGCGAGCGGCGGGAGAGTCTTCGGTTCAAAGGCGCGCCGAGCGAGTCGAAGGCCGAGCCTGATTCGGTAGAACTGGCTTGGCTCGAGCCAAGATCCTGGATGGTCGCCGGCTGGAAGTCGGTGGGCACTTTTGCTCCTTTTTGAGTTAAGTATTCTGTAGACAAGAAGATATCAGTGCGAAATGTCGGACATGTTTCCTTGCGTTACAGTGCTGTTAACGAAGGCCTATTTTGTCTAAATGTATACAAAATGAGCCTTATCGACTTCTAAAGGACTGGGGAACCCGACGATAGCGATCGATCGATTGGTTCCATTTTCGGTCGATGACAGGGGAATTTTCATTGGAGGGCCAAAAACCTCTCCACTATGCCCACGAAGTGGCTTCCCACCGACGCGGCGTCGGATGCCTTGGCGCGGATGATGGTCAGCTCTTCGGTCGGATTCGTCGGGCGGGTGCTTCGCACCGCGGGGGACCCGGTGTCGAGCCTTGCCATAATCCCCGCGATGCGCTCTAACGTTCCGGGTTCGAAACCGACGAAGTAGAGAGATCCGACGCATCCAGATTCTCCGGTAACTGCCGACCAAGACTTGCTCGCCCCGAAGTGCGGATTGCTCCCGATCGCGACGCGATCGACAAAGATCCGGCGGGCGTCATAGCAGATCTCCACGGCGGTGTCCATTGCCGGAGGACCGAGCGAATCCGGCGTCGGTGCCACTCGTCCGATAACCTCTGAGATGATGGCACTCGCCCCTTGCTCAAGATTGAGCCTGGTTCGCGAGCGGAGCCGAGACCCGGTAAAGGCGATAATCGGCTCAGGTATTGCCACCAGCGACGATCCCGCCTCGAGCTCGAAGAGCTGATCGATGACCGATTCGGATTCAACGGGGCTGAAGTGGACTTTGATTGCCGACTGGGAGTCAAGGGCGATGCGACTATGGTTTTCAAGCCGGAACTTGAGGTGATGGACTTCGCCAGGGAAGAGTCCCGGACCCACCTCGGTGAGGAAATACCGATCCATGCCGAAGCGCTCCCCGCAGCGGTTGGAGATCCGGAACTGGCCGTATTGCTCTAGTCGTTGCGCACCTTTGCGCCCGAAGTTCACGACAAGTCGCGAGTCCGGGCCGAGGAGCGCTTCTTGGGCTGCCTCGGTCAAAGCTGGTCGAGCACCCAGCTGGCGATGTCATCCAATCCGCGGAGGTCCGCCAGATCCGAAAAGAGTGTTTTTCGATCGCCACGCAGGTCCGCTGCATCTTTTTCCATGGTGTCGAGATTCGCTCCCACATAGGGAGCCAAGGAGATCTTATTGATCACCAAAAGGTCGGAATAGGTCAGCCCCGGCCCGCCTTTTCTGGGGATCTTGTCGCCTTGGGCGACGTCAATGACGTAGATCGTTCGGTCGGCCAGATCTGGGGAAAACATCGCGGTGAGGTTGTCTCCTCCCGATTCCACCAGGATGAGATCGAGATCGTCGCACCTTTCGGTGAGTTCGTCGATAGCGGCGAGATTCATCGACACATCGTCGCGAATCGCCGAATGGGGGCACCCTCCGGTTTCGACCCCCAGGATTCTTAGCGAGGGAAGAATCCCAAGGCGAATGAGGAACTCCGCGTCTTCCTTGGTGTAGATGTCATTTGTAACTACGCCGATAGAGATCCGCTCGCTTAGGGTCTCCGCGATTCGCCTTACCAGCATCGTTTTGCCCGAACCCACTGGACCGCCCACGCCGATTCGCACCGCGCGCTTGGTCGAGGGCCCGTTCGCTGGGGAATGATCTATTTGGAGAGTCATTTAGTTGTTCGCCTTTCGGAATTAGGATTGGAAGAGTCGTGGAGAGAGGTGCTGGTGGGCGATCTGGTCGAATTCGAGCTGCCAGCACTGCGAAGCGGTCGGCGTGCTCGAACTCTCGGGGCGCGAGCGAGCCAGCGACAACGCCGTGCGGCGCAGAACGCCCATCATCTCAAGCTGGCGAAATTGCCCGATGCGGCCATGGCGAACCAGAACCGAGGTGGCTCCCAGGGCCTGGGACTGCAGATAGTAAAGGCGTGTCGCCTCTAAGGGCCAGCTAAGGTGGCGGGCTACCAGACCTACAATTGTCGATGGCTCCAAAAAGCTCGCCTCGGCCTGGCCAGCGAAGAGTTCGCCAAAGAGCGCCACTGCCGCCAGGTTGAGGGACCGAGCCAGCTGTCGTGCCGATCGCCGGCCTTCTGCGGTCGAGCGCGCTATGTGGGTAAAGGCGTCGGATTCTTCGACCGCCTCGATGCTTTGTGGGGAGCGGTACTCGGCGAGTTCGACGATCCGCTCGATGTTCTCGAGATCTCCGTGCCATAGCGAGTAGATCAGATAGTTTTCGATCCATGCGATCGCGGCGTCTTTGTCAGAGGCATCGGCGCCAGCGGCGAAAGTCTCGAATCCGAAGCTGTGCGCATAGGCGCCGCTGGGAAAGGCGGAGTCAAAAAAGTAGTGCATCGCCCCGAGGGCCTCAAGGTCGCTTTGGTGGGATAGTAAATTCAAGGTCATTGCCATGGTTTCTCAGTTAAAACAGGAAGTAGCGCTGGGCCATCGGAAGTATCGATGCCGGTGCCGAGGTGAGAATCTCGCCATCGAGGCGCACTTCGTATGTCTGGGGATTGACCTCGATCGTTCCGATCCTGGAATTGCGGACCATGTCGGCTTTGGTGACGGTTCGGGTGTTGGCGACCGGGAGCCGCGCGCGGGTTGAGGCGCCCATCGGGTTGTTCTCGGTCAGGCTCACTCCCGATACGAAGGTGACTCCAAGCGCGGCGCTCGCCAGTCCCATGGTGGCGAACTGGGGCTTGTAAAGGCGCGGCTCCGGGGTGGGAATTGATGCGTTCGGGTCGCCGCTTGGCGCGTAGGCGATCATTCCGGATTTGATTACCAGATCCGGTCGAACCCCAAAGAACCCCGGCTTCCAAAGCACCAAGTCCGCCAGTTTGCCGACCTCTATCGAACCGACGTAGTTGGAGATGCCATTGGCTATTGCGGGGTTGATGGTGTATTTGGCGATATATCGCTTTACCCGGTTGTTGTCGTTGCGCTCCGAGTCCTCGCTAAGAGGGCCGCGCTCGCGCTTCATCTTGTCGGCGGTCTGCCAAGTGCGAATGAGAACCTCTCCCACCCGGCCCATCGCCTGGGAGTCAGAGGACATCATAGAAATGGCGCCGAGATCATGCAAGACATCTTCGGCGGCGATCGTTTCGGCGCGAATCCGTGAATCGGCGAACGCCACATCTTCGGCGACCGAGCTGTCGAGATGGTGACAGACCATCAGCATGTCGAGGTGCTCTTCGATAGTGTTGCGAGTGTAGGGGCGAGTTGGGTTGGTGGAAGACGGCAGGAAGTTGTTGAGTCCGGCCACCCTCATGATGTCGGGGGCGTGCCCGCCTCCGGCTCCTTCGGTGTGAAAGGCATGAATGGTTCGTCCGCCAACCGCTTCGATGGTCTTTTCGACAAATCCGCTCTCATTTAGGGTATCGGTATGGATCGCGACTTGAACGTCGGTCTCCTCGGCGACATCGAGGGCTGTGCGAATCGCTCTTGGCGTCGAGCCCCAATCCTCATGGAGCTTGAGACCCATCGCCCCGGCCCTGACTTGTTCGGCGATCGCTTCATGAGACGAGGAGTTGCCCTTGCCCATGAACCCCACGTTGATGGCTTGGCCCTCGAAGGCTTCGATCATCTTGTGGATGTACCAGGAGCCCGGGGTAACGGTGGTGGCGTTGGTGCCGGTGGCGGGTCCGGTTCCCCCTCCGATCATCGTGGTTACCCCAGAGGTCATAGCGGCCGAAATCTGATCCGCCGAGATGAAGTGGATGTGGCTGTCGATGGCCCCGGCGGTCAAGATCATCTTTTCTCCCGCGATGATCTCGGTGCTCGTGCCGATCTCGATGTCCACGCCAGCCGAGACAAGGGAGTTTCCGGCACTTCCGATCGCTTGGATGAGACCATCGCGCACCGCAATATCGGCCTTGTAGATCCCGCTGTGGTCGATGACAAGCGCGTTGGTTATGACAAGATCCGGCGCTCCCTGGGCGCGCGTGATCGTGGGATTCTGTCCCATCGAGTCCCGTATCGTCTTGCCGCCGCCGAACTTCGCCTCCTCGCCATAGCGGGTCAGGTCGTACTCGACTTCGACCACCAGATCGGTGTCGGCGAGACGCACTCTGTCGCCGGTAGTGGGTCCATAGTGGCTCGCGTAGCTTTGCCGGGGTATCTTGATCGACATTGTTTTCCTCAGTTCCGATCCGCGGGAGCATTGTCGCTTGCCGCGCTGCTAAAACGAATAAGGGTGACCGTTCGCCCTTGTCCCGGTTCAAAGCGTGCCGCAGTGCCAGAGGCGATGTCGAGGCGCATGCCCTTGGTCGCTTCGCGATCAAAGACGAGCGCCTCGTTGGTCTCGTAGAAGTGGTAGTGCGATCCAACCTGAACCGGACGGTCGCCGCTGTTGAAGACCTCCAAGGCG
>JAJYGZ010000287.1 GCA_021790495.1 Actinomycetes bacterium | reverse complement strand
GATGCGATGCGCGTGAAATCTCCGACCGATGCAGCTATTGCGCCTCGGGAAATTCCGAGATGTGCGTCAATGTGATGGCGGGCGAGATTGGAGCCGGGGTGCAGACGGGTTACTGCGCCTCGACCGGCGGCGGCTGGTCCGAGACCCTCTTCGCGCATCCTTCCCAGCTGCACCCGATACCAGAGGAGATGTCCGACAACGACGCCCTAATGGTTGAACCCTACGCCTGCGCACTTCACAGCGTCCTGTCGGCCCCGCTTGATTCGGCACAAAGCGTTTGCGTCATTGGAACGGGCACGGTCGGGCTGCTCACCTTGGCGGCGCTCTCGAGCACCCCGGCCACCAGCGAAATAACTGCTCTGGCGCGCTACACCCATCAAGCCGCGATCGCGTCTTCTCTGGGGGCAAGAGTGGCGCGGACCACCGAAGAATTAAGGAGAATGGCGCGGACGACCGCCAGGACGATGATGGTGGCCGACAGAATCACCGGGGCCTTCGACGTAACTTTTGACTGTGTCGCAAGCGCCGATTCCATCGAGACCGCTTTGGAGGTGACCCGTCCAGGCGGCACCGTAATCCTGGCCGGCATGCCCACCGGCGCCAAGCTCGACCTGAGCGCCCTTTGGCACAAACAGATCGCGTTGCGCGGCACCTATGCCTACGGCACAGAACACAGCCACTCCAAGAGCGAGCGCACCTTTGATCTGGCGATCGCCGGAGCCTACAAGCTGAACCTGGGCCGCTTCGTTTCACAGATTTACCCGCTCGAAGATTTCGAAGAGGCGATCAATCACGCCGGGAACGCGGGCAGCCGCGGTGCGGTAAAGATTGCATTCGACCCTCGCGCGAAAACTTCGCGCAGTGCCCGAAAGGTGTCCTAGTTTGAGTCCGAGACCTGGATTTGTACTGAACGTCGACCGCGCCTATCCCGGAACCCTGTTCTGGCATGGCGAAGGCTTCCGGCTCGAGAAACTCCCCGAGGGTTCGCGGGTCATATATCCGCCCGAGCCGCTTCGGGCGCTCGGCGATCCAATCGCCGCAATTGACGATGCGCTGGATAATCCCACCGGCGATTCTCCGCCGCTAGACGATCTTCTCTTTTCAAATATGAAGCTGACCATCGCCTTTGACGACGTCTCGCTCCCCTTGCCCCCGATGGAAGCTCCTGACGTCCGCTCTCAGGTAATTGAGCGCGTGCTAGAGCGGGCCGCAGCGGCTGGAGTGCAAGACGTGGTGCTAATCGCGGCGCTGGCTCTGCACCGGCGCATGACCGCCTCGGAATTGCGACACGCAGTGGGATCTAGGGTGTATGACTCGTTCTACCCCCAAGGTCTGCTCCTTCAGCACGATGCCGAAGACCCCAATGGCATCAGCTTTCTGGGCAAGACGGATCAGGGCGAAGAGGTAGAAATATCCAAGCGTGCCGCCGAGAGCGACCTGATCATCTACGTCAACATCAATCTTGTCTCAATGGATGGCGGGCACAAGAGCGTGGCTACTGGCCTCTCGAGCTATCGAAGCTTGCGCCACCACCATAACGTCGACACCATGGTGCACTCGCGATCCTTTATGGACATGCGCCACTCGGAACTCCACTCTTCGAACTGGCGGATGGGCAAGCTGATTAAAGACGCGGGGATCAAAATCTTCCAAATCGAGACCACGCTCAACAACAACACCTTTCCAAAGCAGTTCGGGTTCTTGCAAAAGCGCGAGTGGGAGTGGAACCTGCGCGATCGCACGGCGTTTCTCGCGTCCTCCAAGTCGCTTGCGGTCACGCCCCCATGGTTGGCGCGGAACATCTTTTCCCAAATCCGCTCTCCGTACGGATTGACCGGCATTCACGGGGGCGAAGTCGAGGCGGTACATGCCGAAACCCTGAAAAACGTCTTTCGCCAACAGCTTGTCCACGTCGAGGGTCAAAGCGATATTCTCACCATGGGTCTCCCCTTCGTGGGACCCTACAACGTGAACTCGATCATGAATCCGATCTTGGTTTACTGCTTGGGCCTTGGTTATTTCTTCAATATGTACCGCAACAAACCCCTAGTGCGCCAAGGTGGCGTGGTCATCATGAGCCACCCCACCCGTCCAGAATTCGACCCGGTTTTTCACCCCTCCTATATCGACTTTTTCGACAATGTGCTAAGCGAAACCAAAGACCCCAAGGAGATCGAGAAGCGCTTCGAAAAGTCCTTCGCCGAAGACCCCTGGTACATTCACCTCTACCGAACCGGACACGCGTATCACGGCGTGCATCCGTTTTACATGTGGTACTGGGGAGCTCATGCGCTCGATCATCTTGGCGCGGTTATCATTCTCGGCGGTGATCCCAAGACCGTGAACCGGCTCGGCTTCATGGCGGCGTCCACCATGAACGACGCCCTAGCAATGGCCTCACAATATGTTGGGACATCGCCGTCGATCACACATTTGCACTCTCCGCCCCTCTTGATGGCCGAGGTGCAATAGTGAAGCGGCGTCGAACTCTTTTGGGTATCGGAACACCAGCGAGGCGATAATGGCAGGACGCTCGAAGTTTACATTGCGGGGTCGCATGCCGTTCCCGGTTTCACGACCCACTTGGCCGGCCGATGTTCCTCGTTCCATCCCCAAATCAAAACTTGGAGCCAACTTTAGGACTGAATGGAGCCGAACGCTCATCGCGCGGATCGCGCGGGCCATCATCACCGAGTTGGTGACCAAGCCAGGCGTCAAGATAGTCGCCTCGCCTACGGTGACCGGGGTCGATCGCATCGCGCATCTCCGCTCCCCGGTAATCTTCGCGGCTAACCACGCCTCGCACCTCGACACCCCGCTTTTACTAACCAGTCTGCCCGAGCGCTTCAGACACAAGACCGCGGTGGGTGCAGGAGCCGACTACTTCTTCGACAAGGCCTGGAAGGCGTATCTGTGGAGCTTTCTGCTGGCGGCAATTCCGATCGAGCGCCACAAGGTGTCGCGACGTTCCAGCGATTTAGCCCTCTCGGTTATCAAAGACGGATGGAATCTCGTCCTTTTCCCCGAAGGTGGCCGAACTCCGGATGGCTTTGCGCGCGAATTCAAGGGCGGCGTGGCTCAACTTGCGCTCAAGACCGATACCGTCGTCGTTCCGGTATATATCGGCGGCACCTATGAGATTTACGGAAAGAACTCTTCGCGAATGCGACCCGGTGTCAGTGCGGTTAACTTCGGCCACCCCTTGAGTCCTAGCGGCAAGGACGCCCGAGAGTTCGTGAGAGAGATCCAAGCAGCCGTAGAACATCTGGCCGACGAAGTCCACTCGGACTATTGGAGCGCACAAAAGCGCCGCGGCCTAGGCTCGACTCCGTCGCTCCAGAACCCGCAACCGCAAAGTTGGATAGCGGATTGGAAGCGCCCGCGCGTTGCCGACCAACAATCTGAGACCAAGCGCCGCTGGCCGCGGCTACCGATCATCAACAAGCCCATCTAGAGTTACGCACTGAGCAGTTAGAACTTAGGTGACTAGACGCATGCCAGAAGGTGCAATCGACTCGGGTTCGCGATTCAGTTCGATAACGAACTCGGTTTTGTGCCCCGGATAGACCGAGACAGAATACAAGATCGCCGATCCCGCCTCATCGTAGGTGATCCGCTCGCACAAGAGCGCTGGTGATCCTTTGGGCACACCGAGTAGTTTCGCATCGCTGCCATCGATCGCCACAGCGGCAGTGGTTTGAATCGCTCGCGCTAGCGGAGAGTCGAGAATACCTCTCTCGCCCAGCAACTGGTAGAAGGAGCGCTCCTCGAGTTCCGCGGTTGAAAAGAGCGACCCCAGTTCTGCGTGCGTCCAAACCGTCACTCGGGCAAATGGCAGCCCATCCGCGAGATTCAGCCGCGTCACCACCACCAGGTCGCGTTCACCGAGAATCTCCTTGACTTTCCCCTCGGCGTGCTCATAGTGCGTAGCGATAATCTTTCTGGACGGTACCACGCCTCTTTCAGCCATCTGGGCCTCGATGGTCATGAAACGGCCGAGGCTCTGCCGAAGAGGATGCAACACTGCCAACCAGCCAAATCCCTGCCGCGATTCGACCAGTCCTTCTGAGCGCAGCATCTCCAAAGACTTGCGCACCGTAATGCGGCTGGCACGGTAAACCCTGCTGAGAACGGCCTCGCTCGGCAGCACCGCCCCAGCGAGAACTTGGCCCGAGGCGATCTGGGATCTTATGGCGTTGGCAATTTCGATGTAGCGGGGAATGGTCTTATGTTCGATGTCACCAAATTAGCGAAATATCACTACATTTCCCAATTCGAGGCACGCTCATGTCCTTCCGGGCTCGCACCAATCCGAGCCCCGAAGTAAGCCCGGACCTCAGATTGTCTGACTCTCGCGTTGGGCAAGCGCTAATCTCGGTGTCTGGAAACCAGGCCAAGGACCCGATCGCGCCGTGCGATCCTTCTCGCGGCGGCGATCCTCTCGGCGCGCATGGCCGATATCGATTGCGCCGCGCCCTCGTCACCGAGGGGACCGAGCAAGATCCCAGGAACGCGTGCGAGAATCAGATCCGCCAACCCGGGGTTTCGCGCCAGCAGCGGTCCGTGCGCGTAACTTGCCACGACATTTTCGCTCAAAAACCCGTCCACTCGATCCGCGTAAGTGTTGCCGACCCCGACCAGGACCTTGCCTAGCGGTCGGCCCTCGAGGAGTTCGCTCTGTCCTCCGTGATTCTCATACCCGCTGACTAGGGCGACACCCAAAGACGGGTCCGGATCGACCAATATCTCGCCCACGCAACGCTTTTGCGCACCCCGGCGCGTGACCACGGGCAATAAAGCCAGACCGGGAGTATTGTCCGAGTCCGAAGTGGAAAACGCCTGACCTAGTATTTGAAAGCCTGCGCATATCGCGAGGAATTGCGCTCTCCTCTCAAATGCTCGCGCGATGCCGCCGTCGCGCCGCGCCAAATCCACCGCCGCCTGTTGAGGGCCGTCTTCCCCGCCGCCGATGACGTAGATATCCGCGTCGTCGACGATGGCGTCTCCGGCGTTTATGGTTATGACCTCAGCAAGGACGGCGCGCATCCTCGCTCGGGCGGCAAGAATCTGTGCGTTTCCCGAATCGCCATAGGTGCCGAGCAGATCCGGAAAGACCAAGGCGATTTTGACTGTGGATGCCATTAGGATCCTCCAGCTTGATCCGAACCGTCAGAAACCTCAGTGCTTAGGCATCTATCCGCGGCCGACTCGGCGCCACAATTAGCGCTATTCATTGAGCCGACGCCCGCGAAACCAAGCGCCGCAGTGATTGAAACGCGGTGTAGTTTCCGACGAACACCACTTCATCGCCGTTACTAGCCGCAATGCACGACTCGGTGCTCTCGAAGGTGCGATGCGCGACGCCATCGTAATGAAGCCGGGTCGAGAGATCCCACCTGCGCTCTCCGGTGGCCATCACCGTCCGCTGGCCAAGCGGGGAAAAGTCTACGTCATAGAGCCAAGAGGTATCCTTGCCATCGGCGACTTGCGCATTTATGGCGATTACGACGTCCCTGGAATCATTTCTGAGCATCTCGATTGTAGCCTGCCATCCGGCGGGGTTCTTAGCCATTAGGAGCAGCACTCTGCGGCCCCCAAGCCAAACTGTCTCGTAGCGACCTGCAATGGCGCCTACGGCGCTTATCGCCCGCAGGGCGTCGTCGGGGGCGATCCCCATCTCGATGCCGAGCACCGTGGCCATGGCGGCATTGCTTACGTTAAAGGCCCCCGGCAACGGCGTGAAAATCTCAATAGTAGACCGTTCGCCAGACTCGAGATACGACCCGTTAAGAACAAACTCGCAGCTGGGCATGTGAAACTCGCATCGCGTGCATCGGTAGGAGAGGCCGCTTGAGTAGTCGAGCGGAGCGTCGCATGCCGGGCATGCGGACGCGTCCAAGCTCCAAGGATTGCCCAACGCGACGCGCACGACGTTCGGGTGCCGCGAGACCGCGAATTGGATCATCGGGTCAGATACGTTTGCGATGACCTTTAGGTCTAAAGACGTGGATAAGGCTTTTGACCAGCGCGACGCGACTGAGCGCACCTCCGACACCCGATCGAGCTGATCGCGTGACAGATTCAAGAGCAAGATAGCCTTGGGAGCCAGCGAGTTGATAGCAATCCCGAGATGCGCCTCGTCTACTTCCAGTACCGCGCAATTCGCCGCCTCGCTGCTCGCTAACGCTTGGGCCAGCCCGCCGGTCATATTGTTGCCAAGCGAGTTGGTTGCAACCTTGTACTTGGTAGCCAGTACCGCCGAGCACATCGCAGTCGTCGTCGTCTTGCCGTTAGTGGCACTCACCAAGACCGATGTCACCCCCTGGGACAAAGTCGAGAGCGCATCAGGTGCTATCAGGGTCAAGATACGACCCGCTAGAGCCACGCCCGAACCTCTGCCAAGGCGCCGCGAAAGTGCTCCCGAAGCGTTGGCAACCTTTATCGCGGCGCGAAGGCGCCGGGGGGACAACCGCAAGAAGTCGACTCCTTGGCATGGGAAAATGGTAAAAGAACTCGCTTAACACGCTACCAAGCGAGGTCACGGTACCGAACGGCCGTTACTTGGAAGCGTATTAAATAAAAGAAGCCGGCGGGGGGAGCCGGCTTCTTTCAAATCTGCAAGTTGGAGGGGGGATCCAGTACCTTGCTGATAAATACAATAACTGCTCCGCCAATATCTATGTTTACGTATCGTACGATAGTTAGAATCATAATTTATGATAGAACTGCGACAACTTAGAACGCTATTGGCGATTGAGGACTTCAAATCGTTCTCGCAGGCGGCGGCCGCAATGGGAACGGTCCAATCGAACGTATCCGCCCACCTCGCGAGGCTTGAAGACTCAGTATCGGCCGTTCTTGTTGATAGGCGCACCGGCGTGCTGACCCAAGAAGGCAGCGCAGTGGCGATACGGGCGCGGCGCCTTCTCGCAGAGCTCGATGCCATCGACTCGGACATTTCGGCAATGAAAAACGACGTGAGGGGGCGAGTGCGCATCGGCATGCTCGGTACCGTGGCAAGATGGTTCGTGCCTGCTCTTCTCGAAGAACTCGCCGCGCGTCATCCCAACTTGCATCTCGAGATAGCCGAAGGCACAACCTCGGCCCTTGAGGCGCGCGTGCATTCAAACGCCTTCGAGTTCGCCATTATGACTCGGCCGAGCAATACCGACGAACTAATCTTTCGTGCCATCTTCGAAGAATCCCTGGTGTTGATTACCACCAAAGAACACCACCTGGCGCAGCGGGACTCGATAACCTTGGTCGATTTGGACTCCGAACCTATCCTTCTCCCCCCGCGAGGCACTCAATTTCGCGACCAACTTGAACTCATCGCAGCCCAAGCCGGAATCGTCCTGACGCCAAAGGCGGAGATAGACGGAATCCGTCTTTTGGCCTCGATGGCATTTGACGGATTCGCGCCGACCATCGCTCCGGCGTCGGCGATGCCGGCATTTCTCATCGACCGTTTCGGCGTGGTCAAAATCGAGGGTCTTCCCCCGCGCCGAGTTGGCGTGGCGAGACGAAAGAAGGTCCAGCACTCCGCCGCCGCGAAAGCGGTTCTTCGATTAATCGACGACTTCTTCACCGCTACCGAGACGCCATTGCGCCATAGCTACCCCGCTGGCGTACGCTCTGTACTCGGATAGGCCAACTGGGCACCGAGGCCCGTCGGCAGACAATTGCACGATTGACCGGCGCGCCCGCCGACGCCTGAGCTAGTGTTATGGCGCTTGTTCGTAGTATTGCTACTAGGCGGTAATAGCGGCTGGCCTGTGGAAAACCCGCTAGTCGGCAAAATCATCCAAAGGAGCGGAAGTTGGCTGGAATTTGTGACGGCAGGGTCGTAATCGTAACCGGCGCAGGCCGAGGAATCGGAAAGGCTCACGCCCTCGAATTCGCGCGTCAAGGAGCAAAAGTAGTCGTAAACGATCTAGGCGCTGAAGTAGACGGATCGGGGTCCTCGAACGGTCCGGCGGGCGAAGTGGTCGACGAGATCCGTGCGATGGGGGCGACCGCGGTGGCCAATGGCGACGACGTATCGGATTGGGAGGGCGCCCAGCGTCTCATCAATACCGCCGTCGAGACATTCGGGACCCTAGATGTCTTAGTGAATAACGCCGGCATCCTTCGAGATCGCATGCTGATCAACATGACCGATGCCGAGTGGGACGCCGTGATAAGGGTACACCTTCGCGGGACTTTCGCTCCAACGCGCTGGGCTGCCACTTACTGGAGAGAGCGATCCAAGGAGGGCGAGCAAATCGACGCTCGCATCATTAATACCTCTTCCGCCAGCGGCATATTCGGAAATGTGGGCCAAACCAACTACGGAGCCGCCAAAGCCGGCATAGCCGCCTTCACGGTAATCACCTCCCAAGAGCTCTCCAGGTACGGAGTAACCGTCAACGCAATCGCGCCCGCGGCGCTGACGCGAATGACCGCGAACCTCGGTTTTGGTGCCGGGGAAAACGGCGGTCCCGAGGTATTCGACGCATTCTCACCCGAGAACATCTCGCCCCTGGTGGTATGGCTGGCCTCATCGGAGTCAAAGGGCATCACCGGAAGGATCTTCGACGTTGTTGGGGGTCACATCGATGTCGCCGAGGGGTGGCACGCCGGGCCGAGTATTGATAAGAACGACCGCTGGACCGTGGAAGAACTCTCCCAGGTCATACCGGACATGGTTGCAAAAGCGACCAAGAACGCCGACATGTCGGGACGAATTCCGTCCTGATCCCCATATCGGAGGCCTTCGATCAAACATGCAAAGGTACCTTAGCGACCTCGACAATCGGGCAGGTGTTCTGTAGCGGAGTACCCAGAGGGCCAGCTAAGTGCACATGCGATGTTGCCGGGTTCCGCTGTGCACCTCGGGCCGGTCTGTGGACCACACATGAAAAGATCTAATCTCTATCCATGAATTTAGAAGCGACTCAAGTTACGGTCGCCCCAGCACACAAGGTTCTGATCGTGTCGACACCATGGTATCCGACACCTCCTCCCGCTTACGGAGGGATAGA
>JAJYGZ010000023.1 GCA_021790495.1 Actinomycetes bacterium | reverse complement strand
CGCCGGGATCCCCAAAGGCCCCGAGAAGATCATCCTTGAGCTGAAATGCCTCGCCGAGGGGAAGCCCGAACTCGCTAAGCCGCGCCAGCGACTCCTCGGGCGCCCCCGCTAGGGACGCACCGATATGCAGAGGGCGCTCCACGGTATATTTCCCGGATTTGTAGATAGCCACGGTCTCGGCGAGCTCGATGCTCGGAGCGCCTCTTGCGGTTCCCACCAAATCGAGATACTGGCCGACGTTCACCTCGAGACGCAGCTCCGTGTAGATACGACGGGTGCGAAGGGGAGCCGCTTCTAAGAGGGAATCTGCATACACAAAGGCCAGATCGCCAATGAGAATTCCCACGCCTTCGCCGAAGCGTCGAGCTTCTCCCTTGAGGCGATGGGCTTGATGCATCTCGGTAAAGCTACGGTGCAAAGTGGCAACGCCGCGACGGGTATGGGATCCGTCCATGATGTCGTCGTGGATCAGCGCGAAGGTATGCAGAAGCTCCAAGGCCGCGCCGGCGTCGATAATGTCAGTCGCCTCGGGGGCGCCGCCGCTTCCGACGAATGCGAAGTAGCAAAACGCCGGACGCAGGCGTTTGCCGCCCGAGCGCACCATGCGAAAAAGCGAGTCGAACGGAACTTTGAGTTCAGGATCCACGTCCTTCCACCGTACGCTTTCGAGTTGAAACAACTCCTCAAGTCGTGTACTCACCAGTTCTGCGACGAGACTCAGCCCGGCAGGCGCTCCCTCCAAAACCATCTCGTCAGGCATATTCACGCATTCCGTACTTTCGACCGAGCTCCGCATCGCACAACTGTCAGCTTCCCAAATCTAGTTTCTGACGGCGCCGTATCCTTACTTGAGACAATGGATTTCGAGCCACAAACGCTTGACTGGCAGGTCTACAAAGCGCCAATAGAACAAAGCTTGGCGCCGCGAAGCAATTTTACCCGGTAATCGCACGCCCCGACCACCCTCACGAGACCGCTAACACGAAGTCTCGCGCCTGGCGTTGCCAGGCGTCGCAGCTGCCACGTGAGCTCGCCTAAGCATCCTGCGCGACCCTAGAGCGAAGCTAGGGGCACCAAAGAGCGAAGCCGCGATGTTTAGCGCATATACCAAGAGCCCGAACGCGATCGCCTGGGCCGAGCCGATCCCGAGTGGATGCAGCATCAGCACCAAGGCGCCTTCTCTGATACCCAGGCCGCCGATGGTTAGGGGCAGCACCTGGAGCATTGCGACCGCGGGCACGAAGACCATCAACTCGCGCCATCCGATGGAAATGTCAAGTGCACGGGCGGCGAAAATGCTTGCGACCAATACACACAGCTGGTATAAAAACGCCCACCCGAGAAGCCGAGCCAACGAAGCTGGCTTACGACCGAACTTTCCGACCCCGCGGTAGACAGCGTCAAGAAACCCGGCCACTACTGCGCTCTTGGACGCGCGGGCCGAAAGGTTGGCAGAACGGGCCAACGCCAAGATTGCCACCAAGCCAACCAGCGTCGCGGCCGCAACATAGACGATCAACTTGGAAACGGCTCCAAGGTGCCAAATACTCGGATCGGTCAAAGTGCCTGCGAGCACCAACACCGGCAACACGAGCCAACCGGTTAGGCGCTCGAGCACCACAGAGGCTATCGAATCCGAGGTGGCCTTGTTGACTTTTGCCAGCCAAGTGGCGCGAACCACGTCGCCGCCGACCGTCGAGGGAAGAAAATTGCCAGCGAACATTCCAGCCAATTGTAGCTCCACCAAGTCCCTCATCCTTGAGGGCACTTCGAGAGCGTCGAGCACGCGCTGCCAGCGCACTCCAGAAAGGACTATCCCCAACAGCGTGGCCAAAAATGCGATCAGAATCAGGCCGACGCCCTTCTTGCCTATCTGGCCAAGGCTGCTCCACTGGACTTTGGTCACCAGCACGTAGAACATTATTATCGTCCCGGCAACACGAATGACAGGCAGCGCCTTCTTCCACGCGGCGGTCTCTCCCGGCGCATTACTTGGAATTTCGTTATCGCTCAACGCATTGCTCATCCGGGACCCCGCGTCTGTATGCGACCATGCATTAATGACCACGTCGATTCGCCGCCAACATCGAGCTACATCTGTCTTCTCGCGTGGATTAGCTTGCTCGGTAGGCCGGAGGGCGCCTGAATCTTTTCAGACACCTAGCTAGCAAGTATACGCATTACGCCCAAAACAGTAGCGAGCGCGTCTGGCAATTAAACGCCTGAATGGACCATCCCAATTGTTAACCGGCCCGCGATGAGATCAAAATCCGCCCAGCGATTTCAAAGCGCGCTTAGATTTGAAATCTGGAATACACAGGCCGGAGAACCAAGTGCTCGACGAAAATCTCATAAGCAAAGTCATCCAGTCTGCTCTCGCGCGCGGTGGCGACTTCGCGGAAATTTTTGTCGAAGAGAAGAGCAACTTCTCCGCGTCTCTCGACGACAGCCTGATCGAGGAGCTGACCTCGGGAACGTCGCGCGGCGCGGGAATCCGGGTCAGGTTCGGAGAGACCACGGGATTCGCCCATACCGCGGACCTATCCGAGTCAAGCTTGATAAAGGCGGCGCAAGCGGCCGCGTCGCTGGCAAGAAATTCCACCCAGCGGGTGGCTCAAGTTGCACTCACCCCGCGCCACTTTGTCCCTCTCGATCCATCCAAGCAAGCTCCCAACTCAACCCCCAAGGACAACAAGATCGCCCTTCTGATGCGACTCGACGCGGCGGGACGCTCGGCAGGCGCGGCGATCCGACAAGTTAGCGCTGGCTATGCCGACTCGATGCGGCGATTCATCGTCGCCAACTCCGAGGGGACCTTCGTGGAAGAGGAGCAGGTCCGAACCAGAATATCGATATCGTGTGTCGCCCTGGGTGACACCGGGATGCAAACCGGATATGAGACTGCGGCGATGACGATGGGCTTCGAGCTATTCGACGAGACCGACCTCGAAGAGTTGGCCCAAAAGGCCGCAATGCGCGCGATTCAAAAGCTCTCCGCCCGGCCGACGCCCTCGGGCCAATTGCCGGTGGTGCTGAACGGCCAAGGGGGAGGAGTCCTATTCCATGAGGCGTGCGGGCACGGACTCGAGGCGGATCACATTGTCAAGGACTCATCGGTCTACACGGGCCGACTCGGCGAGTTGGTCGCCAGCCCTCTCGTTACTCTCCTTGACGACGGAACCGTACGCAACCAATGGGGAACCTACGGCTACGACGACGAAGGCAACGCCGCAAAGAAGAACGTCCTCATCCAAGATGGAGTTCTGGTGGATTACATGTGGGATCACACCCAGGGAGAGCGTCAGTCGCGATCATCGTCTGGAAACGGTCGTCGCCAAAGCTACGCGCACCTTCCGATGGTTCGAATGACCAACACCTATCTAATGCCCGGCCAACAGACGCCAGAAGAGATCATCGCGGACACCGAACGGGGAATTTATGTGGCGAAACTGGGGGGCGGTCAGGTAAACACCGCGACGGGAGACTTCGTCTTTGGAATGACCGAAGCGTACTTGATAGAAAATGGCCAGATTACCGCTCCACTGCGCGACGCCAACCTGATTGGCAACGGACCGGAAGTTCTTGCCAACATAGACGCCGTTGCCGATGACTTCGCGATCGTCCCGGGGACTTGCGGCAAAGACGGGCAAAGCGTGCCTGTGGGCTGCGGCCAGCCCACCCTTCGAATTACCAAGGTGACCGTGGGAGGAACCGCGAGTGCTTGACCTCGTTACGATCGGGCAAAGCGTCATCGATTCGGCTCTGGCCAACGAGGAGATCGAGGCCTATCTGGTTCGGGAATCCGAAACCGCAATCAGAGTTTACGAATCCGATGTCGAATCGCTGACAAGTGCAGACTCTTCTGGAATTGGCATTCGGATCGTTAGCCAAAAGCGCGTTGGAATCTCTTATGCGGGCACCCTGGAGCCCGACGAGATCGCGCGCGCCGTAGCCGAAGCCAGGGACAACGCACGATTTGGCAGCGCCGATCCCTACGCGGGCGTCGCATCGCCCGACGATGTCGCTCCGGCAAACCTTGACGTTTGGGCGAACGACCTTGGAGCCACCTCTACCCAAGCCAAGATCGATGCGGCAATGAGTCTGGAAAAAGCCACTCTTTCACTCGACAAACGAATCCGTTCGCTCAATTCGGCGAACTATGGAGACGTCTCGGCCGAAGCCGCCGTGCTCAACTCGCGTGGCGTCGTGGCCTACACCCGCCAAACATATTGCTGGGCATGGGTATACGCGCTCGCAAGCCAGAACGAAGAGACCCAAACCGGATACGGGATGCACGCCTCGCGCGACTTCGCCGGCCTTGACATCGAACACGCCGCCAACGAGGCCGCAAAGAAGGCCACAAGAATGCTCGGAGCGACCAAGCCGACGTCGGGATTGTTCAGAGCGGTATTCGAGCCAGATATCTCCAGCGCCCTGATATCGATCATCTCATCGACGCTTTCGGCCGAATCAGTTCAAAAAGGACGGTCTATCTTCGCCGGCCGACTCGGCGAGAGCGTAGCGGCGGCCGAACTCACGCTTGTGGACGACCCCACCGATAAACGGTTCTTTTCCGCGGCTAGCTTTGACGACGAAGGTCTCGCCTCAAGGCGCAACGTCCTGATCGAAAACGGCGAGCTCAAATCCTTCCTGTACGACTCCTACACCGGGAGAAAGGACGATCATCCCTCCACCGGTTCGGCGATTCGCGGAGGGATCGCCGGATCCATCAGCCCCGGGCCAAGAGCCACGATGCTGGCCGCTGGCGACGCCTCGCCCGAAGAGATCGTGGCCAAGGTCAACGATGGGGTCCTCATCCAGTCGATATCGGGCATCCACTCCGGCGTGAATCCCATCAGCGGCGACTTCTCGGTCGGGGCCGAGGGCATCCAGATTCGCAATGGGGAGCTGCAAGGAGCGATCAAGGAGTTTACTATCGCGTCCAATCTGCAGAAAATGCTCAAGGACATCGTCTCCGTCGGCAGCGACTTGACCTTTAGGCCGGGCGGGTCTGCGGGGGTAACCCTCGCTATCGACAACATCAACGTCAGCGGTTCATAAACCGGATAAAAGACGCATTCGCCAATGAGATTGGATCTCCACACCCACACCTACCGCTCCGGCGACTCCACGACGACGATTCCTGAATACCTCGGGGGCCTAGCGGCAGGGGAGATCGACCTAGCGGCGGTAACTGACCACCTCAGCATCGAAGGAGCCTTGGAGCTAGCGGAGATGGTGCCGGGACGAATAATCGTAGGCCAGGAGTTTCGGGTGCGCGAGGGTGAACTAATCGGGCTATTTCTGACCCAGCGAATCCCTCCCGCTCTCACCGCGATCGAGGCGGCCGCGGTGATTCACGCTCAAGGAGGCCTCGTATATGTACCTCACCCCGGAGACCTTGGCCGAAGCAGCATCGGGGATCGAGACCTGGAGGTCTTGGCCGCCACCGGTGCGATCGACATTATCGAGGTCGCAAATTCAAAGATCGCCCCATCCGGCTGGATTCCCATCGCTCTTGAGGCGTGCGTCCGCTTTGGCATCGCCCAAGGCGCTGGCAGCGATGCGCACGTGGAAAGTGCAATCGGATCGACTTGGATCGAGTGTCGCGATCGCGATATTGCTTGTGCAACCGATCTTCTCGAGGCTATTGCCGAGGGAGAGATACACACCCGCCACCTTGATCCTCCCCGGGCTTGGCGAGCGCGAATCGTGCCATCGAACTAAAAGCTTTTGCGCCCAGACTCAGCCACTGCCCGACGTGGTGCAACTAGTCTCCTAGCTTGATGGAGCGATGCGAGTCGGGGCTCGGGCCAAGGCGCCCCACGCCGGATCAATTTATCGCGTCCGGCCCTAGCTGCATCGACATATTGGAGGAAAGAGGAGCCATGACCCGAGCTGTGATCGTCGGCGCCGGTTTCGCTGGCCTGTCCGCCATGGAAGCGCTTCAAGGAGCCGACCTTGATATTACCCTGATCGACAAGCACAACTTTGCGACTTTTCAGCCGCTCTTATACCAAGTTGCCACCGCAGGCCTGAACCCCGGAGATGTCGCTTTCCCGGTGCGCACCATGCTTCGCAACCACAAGAGGGTCACTTTTCGACAGGGAATCTTGTCGAGCGTCGATTCCGCAGCCAATGAGATCGAGCTTCTGGACGGAGCCAAGATCCGCTACGACTATTTGATTCTCGCGCTCGGCGCGACCACCAACTACTTTGGGGTTCCTGGCGCCCAAGACAATTGCGATGCGATCTACACCCTTGATGAGGCATTGGCGGTTCGCAACAAGGTATTCGCAATGTTCGAATGGGCAGCGTCGCACGGCATGAAGAATTTCAACCTGACCACGGTCGTGGTCGGAGGCGGCGCAACCGGGGTTGAAATGGCCGGGGCTCTCGCCGAACTCAAACAGCGTGCCCTCACAACCGATTACCCCGCACTAGATCCCAGCTCGGCGCGGGTAATCCTGATTGAAGCCCAAGATCGCCTCCTCACGGCGTTCTCGCCGTCGCTATCGCGTTACGCCCTGTCCGAACTCGAATCCAGGGGAGTCGAGGTGAGGTTAAACACTGCCGTCAATGCCGTTCGAAGCGATGGGGTCGAACTCGCTGGAGGCGAGTTCATCGAATCAAAGCTGATGGTCTGGGGTGCCGGCGTCGGGGTCGACTCGGCAGTACGCTCGCTCGGGCTCGCGCATCTCAACAACGGCCGCATCGAAGTCGGCCAAGATCTACGGGTCGTGGGAACCCAGAACGTCTTTAGCGTTGGCGACGTCGCAGGTACCATTGGTGCAAATGGGGCGCTTTTGCCCCAACTCGCTCAGCCCGCAATTCAAACCGGGAAACACGCCGCTATGTCGATCAAGGCCCTTATCAAAGGCGAAGCAACCACCGCGTTTCACTATAAGGACAAGGGAACTATGGCGACGATTGGCCGGCGCGCCGCGGTCGCAGAACTAAGCGGCGGCATCAAGCTCACCGGATCCGCGGCATGGATCGCCTGGCTCGCTCTACATCTCATGACCTTGCTAGGGGTGCGCAATAGACTCTCAGTACTGCTCAACTGGAGTTGGCACTACGTGTCGTGGGGACGCGGGCCAAAGGTGATCCTCGGGGGATGAACTCGCTCGGGGCTCCAGGCAAAGCAACCCTCCTAGCCCGCTAGATCCAAGCCCCCTCTTCTCTTGGTCCGGCGAGTTCGAAGGCTCGAATTGACCCACGCATAAGTTCACTCAAACTCGCTTTCTCGCATATCGTCGCGCAGCGCAAGAACCCCCGCCTTCACATGCGATGGCAAATACCCCAATCTTGTTGGACGGATTATCGGTGCCCGGCCTGGCGCGATACGGCACGAAAATCGCAGCTCCTTGCGCCGAGGCCACTACTGCGATGCCACCTTATAATGGGTTTGAGCACCCAAGGAGACGCCATGAAAAGTAGTCGCGCGCCAATTGTCGGGGTTAGCACCTATCGCGAATCGGCAGGTTTCGTCGGCTGGCATCTTGAAGTCGCGCTCTTGCCCACCAGTTACATCGATTCGCTCCACGGCGTTGGCGCCGCTCCCATTTTGCTCCCCTCCCTCGAAGGTCTACACGATGCCTACCTCGACCGAATCGACGCGTTGGTGCTTTCCGGAGGGTCCGATATCGACCCCGCCTTCTACGGCCACGACCTTCACCCCATGGGCGGTTCGCCGCGGCGCCTTCGGGACAAATTCGAGCTTGAACTGCTTGCTGGCGCGCTAGAGCGAAAAATGCCAGTCCTCGCCATCTGTCGAGGACTGCAAATCCTCAACGTACAGCGGGGTGGAACGCTTCACCAGCATCTCCCCGAAATCGTTGGCAACCACGACCACGACAGTGTGCCCGGCGGCTTTGGAACCCACAAGGTCACCATTAAAAGTCCCAGCACGATCTCCAAAATAATTCACGAACAGACCATCGAGGTTCCAGCCCATCATCACCAAGCGATCGCTTCTCTTGGCAGAGACTTAGCGGTTACCGCCACCAGCGACGACGGCGTCATTGAGGCCGTGGAGGATCCCAGCTACGGGTTCTTGGTGGCCGTGCAATGGCACCCCGAGGTGGGGCAAGATAAATCCCTCTTCGCCGCGCTTGCGGAGGCGGCCATGGCGCCGAGATAGCCATCGAATGCTTAGGCGGGTATCAACAAGATGCTGCGCAGGCATTAGGTCGGGTTAATCGCAATGATTCCCCGAGCGGGGTCCCACATAGTCGCTTTGGAACTTAGCCGAGATGGTGGCGCGCGTGCATCAAGGCCAATCGCAAGTCAAAGCGGTCATTGGGTCCCGATCGAACCCGGTGGCTTTTCCAGGTTGCGGGCGACTTAACCGATTGGCCAGCCGCTTTGGCCCCTAGCTGCTCGAAGCCGGAGCCGACACCGAAGCGGGCGCAGGAGCGGGGGCAGCCTTGGTCTCGGTCGATCCCGGCGCCGACGAGGCCGCCGCGGGAGCCTCTGGAGTCTTGGCGGTCGACGATTCGCCCGGGGCGGAATCGCCATTTGAACCGCCAGCCGAAGGCCGGGTCGAGGTAGAGGAGGCCTTGGAGTCGTTGCGGTAGAACCCGCTTCCCTTGAACGTAATACCGATGCTGCCAAACACTTTGCGAACTTGGCCGCCGCAAAAGGTGCAGCCGGTCAGAGGGTCGTCGGTAAAAGCCTGGACCACTTCAAAGTTCTTGCCGCACACCTTGCAAAGATATTCGTACGTTGGCATCGATACTCCCAGGAACGCTTTTGGCACTCTCAACTAATGAGTGCTAATTCTAGTCGAGCAAGTCCCCAAGCAAGTTCCTTGACTGTTGCGGGATGGTGACTATTTAGCGCAGAAGGCGCAAAGCAGATATCGCGCTGACTAAATTCGCACTTCGAAAGCCAATCCGTCCAGGACCCACTAGATTCCGAGAGACTTCAATTCCGATTCTTGGCGCGCTTGGAGCAGTTCGCATAGAGATTAGGGCCGCAAGGGAGCCGACATGAAGCAGGTTCGAAAAGCAGTCATTCCAGCCGCCGGACTCGGCACGCGTTTTTTGCCGGCCACCAAGGCGCAGC
>JAJYGZ010000060.1 GCA_021790495.1 Actinomycetes bacterium | reverse complement strand
GCCTCCTCGATCGCCCGACGTTCCCTATCGCGGGCCAGCTCGACCGCATCGATTCGATCGGCGAGATCTAGCTCGGCCACGATCTCCGACGCCTTCGACGAGCCCGCTGGAGTCCGTGCGAGCGCCTTTCGGGTGCGCTCCAGCCGCGCCTCGATCCGGCCCAGGATCGCTCGATGGTCCTCAATCTCTCCTTTGGCACCGCTAACGGCCTGCATGTAAGTCCCATTTTGGTACTCCTGCAGGGCGAGCTCTGCGACCTGTCTGCTTCGCTGAATCCGGTCGCCCCGGATTATAAGGAGTACTTGAGAGACGCGATAAGCACCCTGAATGCGTATCCTGATTCCCGCGATGCCACCGCATCGCTCGCCCTTGCGATGGGGGTGGACCCCGAGCTCCTGGTTCTTACCAACGGCGGGTCGGAGGCGATAGCGCTGGTGGCCAATGAGCTGGGGCGAGGATGGGCCGACGAGTTCGATTTCGGCCTTTACCGCCGCCATATCTCGGAGCTAGACAAGAGCGGCCCCTGCTTTGTCTCGAATCCCCACAATCCAACGGGTGCGCTTTTGGATCGGCAACTCGGCGCTGAAGTTATCGACGAAGCCTTTTATCCCATTGCCACGGGCGAATGGACCCGAGGTGATCACTTGCGAGGCAGTTACGTTCTCGGGTCCCTTACCAAGCTCACCGCCTTGCCCGGCATCCGGCTCGGATTTGTCATCGCGCCAAACGCGAAGGCGGCGCGCCGCATCGAGGCCGCGCGGCCGCAATGGTCGGTATCGGGCTTGGCTGTGGCGATGATGGAGGTTTTTATGGAGACCCTTGACCTGGGGGCTATCGCGCAGGCCGTCGGGGAACTGCGTGCCCGGCTTTGTGGAGTGCTCACAGATGCTGGCCTTGGCTTCGAGTCGTCGAGCGCCAACTTCGTCTATCTGCCAGACGCGCCTGGTCTCGGCGTGGCTCTTTTGCGCCAAGGCGTTCTAGTTCGAGGCTGCGCAAGCTTCGGGCGCCCGAACGCGGTTCGGATTGCCGTCGGATCGTCAGGCGAGATAGATCTCCTCCAAAATGCTCTGGCCGGCCTGGCATGAAGCGTCATGCGATGTTGGTGGCGGGGACCTCTTCTAGCGCCGGGAAGTCGATGATCGCTACTGGAATCGCTCGAGCGCTGTCTGATGCCGGTCTTCGCGTCGCTCCGTTCAAGGGCCAGAACATGGCGCTGAACTCCTTTGTGACCGGATCTGGCGGCGAGATTGGTCGCGCTCAAGCAAGTCAAGCCATGGCCGCGCGTGTCGAGCCCGAAGTCTCGATGAACCCGGTGTTGCTGAAGCCGACCTCCCATACCAGCTCGTCGGTCGTGGTTATGGGTCGGCATTCCCAGGAGCTGGGTGCGATGGACTACCAAAGCCGCAAGGCGGAACTCGTCGGGGTCGTCGATTCGGCGTTTGACGACCTCGCTTCGCGCTTTGACGCGGTAATTTGTGAAGGAGCCGGATCGCCGGCGGAAATCAATTTACTAGAAAATGACTTGGTGAACTTGGGCTTCGCCGCCCGCTCGGGAATCCCCGCCTTGCTGGTCGGCGATATCGACCGAGGAGGCGTTTTCGCCTCGCTGTATGGGACGATTGCGATTCTTCCAGATGAACTGTCCAAATTAATCAAGGCTTTCGCGATCAATAAGTTTCGCGGGGATCGGGCGCTCCTGCAGCCCGGGATTGATCGTCTCGCCGATATGACCGGCGTCCCAGTGCTCGGCGTAGTCCCGTTCGCATCGGGCCTTGGCAGCGACGCGGAGGACTCTCTTGGCCTCGTGGAGCTTTTTGCAATTTCTGATCGGCGTCCCCCGAAAAGCGATTTGTTGCGTATCGGGATTGTCGCCCTGCCCTATATTTCCAATTTCACCGACTTCGAACCACTCGTTTATGAGGAGAACCTTGACGTTCGCCTTCTCGCCAGCCCCGCGGGCGTCCATGATTGTGACCTGATAGTCATACCAGGCACCAAGGCGACGGTCTCCGATCTGGCGTTCCTGCGTGCGAGCGGCTTTGCGGAAGCCATTCGTATCCACCTCGAGCGGGGAGGTTCGGTTATGGGAATATGCGGTGGCTACCAAATGCTCACCGCCGAGATCTACGACACCGTCGAGTCAGGCGCGGGAAGAGTCTCGGGTCTAGGGATAATTCCCTCTACGGCCACCTTTTCAGCGACAAAGGTTCTCACCCAAGGGGCGGGAACACTTGGACTGGGCGTCGGGCCAGCGGAGGCTCTCGGTTATCAGATCCACTTCGGGAAAGTTGCGTCGATCCAGGGAAAGGCGCTGCTGGATAATTTTCGTGCTACCGGCAGTCACGAGGCGAGCAGCGAAGGATATCTGGATGGAGGCGTCGTAGCTACCACCCTGCACGGGATCTTCGACTCCGACGCGGCAAGGGCGGCTTTGATCGGCTATTTCGCCGAGCGAGCAGGAAAGTCGTTTCGCTCCAGCTTCAGTTTTAGCGTCCATCGCGAACAGTACTTCGACAGATGCGCAGAACTGGTAACCACCCACATCGGACTTGATCCGATCTATCGCCTTTTGGGTCTCTAGAAAGTATGAGCTGATAATGATTCTCTATCTCACCAATGCCGACACCGAAGTGCTCTCGGTCGCCCTTGTCCATGATGAGCTCGACCCCGACCTGGGGGAGCTGCGGGCCGCGTCACTCGATTGCTATCGGATTGATGACTTAGAGCGCGCGGATCTCGTCGCGGTGAGAATATTGGGCGGCGCGAAGGCGCTCGGAGAAGATCTCCGCGAGGCCCTAATCGCGGCTCGCGCCCGCGGGGCAGCGGTGGCGGTATTCTCTGGTCAAGCTGATTTTGACCCCGAACTGGCAGAGATGTCAAGTGTCGGCGAAGCTATCTTGGCGGCGGGACAGGCATATCTGATTTCGGGCGGGCCGGATAATTTCGCGAACTTCTTCTATTTTCTTTCCGACACTGTGCTTCTTACCGGAATTGGCTTCGCCGCGCCTCAGGCGATTGCCGACTACGGAGTTCTCGAGCCCTATGGCGACCGGGGCGGCTCCAACAACGTCGTGCTCTATTTCTATCGGGCGCATATGGTGAGCGGAAATACCGTCTTTATTCGCGAGATCGCTAACGGCCTGATCGCCGCCGGATTGAACCCGATACCGGTCTATTGCTATTCGTTGAGAAGTCCCGCCGGCTCGGATTCCCGCGACTTCGGCCCTATCGCAATGGGGGCAAAGCTGCGGCCGGTCGCGGTGATTGCTACCACGCTTGCGGCCGGTTCGCTTGACGCGGACGAGCGAAGCTGGGACGCCTCGGCCACTGCGGTGCTCGGGGTTCCGGTCTTTCAGGCCATCGTCTCGTCGCGCTCTCGTTCGGAATTCGAGGAATCAGACGTGGGCCTGACCCCTTTGGATGCGTCCTGGCAGGTGGCGATGCCCGAATTCGACGGGCGGATCATCACCGTACCTGTCTCGTTCAAAGAGGAAGTCGAGAGTGGACTCGAGGTCGCCAGCGCGATATTTGCCTACAGATGCGACCCCGAGCGCGTCGAGAGAATGGCGAAGTTGGTGGCTTCTCATGTCGAGCTGGCCAAGCTGTCAAACGCGGACAAGAAGATAGCCGTGGTTCTCTCGGCGTATCCCACCAAGCGCTCGCGCCTTGGCAATGCCGTGGGCCTCGACACGCCAGAATCGGTGATCCGCCTGCTCGACTACCTGGCGGGCCTCGGCTATCAGGTCTTCGGATACCCAGCGGGCGGGGTCGAGCTGATGGCAGAACTCTCTGCCACCTACGATTATGAAAACTTCGCGCTATCCATCAAGGAGTCTTCGATCGCTGGAGGCACCTGGGGGACTATGGAGTATTCGACTTGTTTTCAATCCCTTCCTGAACAGGTACGGCGAGAGCTAGTGGCGAGCTGGGGGGAGCCTCCGGGCGAGTGGTACCATCGCGGCGGTTCGTACTTTTTCCCTGGAATCTGGTTCGGCAATGTCTTTGTGACCATCCAACCGCCGCGGGGTTTCGGTGAAAACCCCATAGCGATTTACCATTCGCCCAAGTTGCCCCCGACGCATCACTACCTGGCCTTCTACTTTTGGCTCCGTGACGTGGTCAAAGCCAATGCTGTGGTTCACCTTGGCAAGCACGGAACGCTGGAGTGGTTGCCAGGAAAAGCGACAGGCCAGGCGGCGACTAGCTATCCCGACGTCGCTTTGGGGTCGATGCCGTTGATCTATCCCTTTGTCGTTAATGATCCAGGTGAAGGAACCCAGGCTAAGCGTCGCAGCCACGCCGTCATAATCGACCACATGATTCCACCTCTTACCCGTGCAGATTCATATAACGAACTCTCCGAGATCGAAGCCCTTCTCGATGCCCATGCCCGCTACGCGGTGCTTGATCCGTCCAAGCTGCCGTCGCTTCGAGCCGAACTGTGGGAACTGATGCAGCGCGCCGAGATGCATCGCGATATGGCTCTTGAAGGAGCGCAGTTCGACTTCGAGGACTCCGAGTTCGATGAGGTACTGCTTGAGCTCGATGGCTACCTTTGCGAGGTCAAAGACGCCACCATCCGAGGCGGCCTGCACATCCTGGGTGAGGGACCGAAAGGTGATTCGCTGGTCGAGCTGCTTTTTGCGCTTACCCGACTCAGCGGTCATCGCTACCCCTCCTTGCATGACGCGCTAGCGGAGTTTCTCGGCGTCGATGCGCACCAGCGCAGCGGGTCCGACGCTATCTGGGAGGTTGGCAAGCAGGTAATTGATGTTCTGGTGGTTGGCGGCGTTGAACTCGCCGAGTTGGAGGGATCGGCACTTAGGGCAGCGAGCGACCCGGCGATCGCCGCGATCTGCGCGGAAATTCGAGCCGAGCTAATTCCAAAACTCGCCGCGACCTCAAATGAGGTCACCGCGATTGCGACCGCTCTCCAGGGCGGATTCGTAGCGCCGGGTCCTTCTGGGAGTCCCTCTCGCGGTGCCAGCGAAGTGCTTCCGACCGGTCGCAACTTCTATTCGATAGATCCAGCGTCGCTGCCGTCGCCGACTTCGTTCGAGACCGGAAAGATGCTGGCCGAAGGGGTGTTGGCGCGCTATGTCGCTGACCACGGCGAGTACCCGCGTTCGGTCGCAATCGTGGTCTGGGGCACCGCGGCGATGCGGACCGGCGGCGACGATCTCTCCGAGGCGCTTTGGTTGATCGGGGTTCGTCCTCGATGGGATGCCCAGACGGGCAAGGTACTTGGTATCGAAGTGGTATCCGACGCTGAGCTGGGACGGCCGCGCGTAGATGTCACCTTGAGAATTTCCGGATTCTTCCGTGATGCATTCCCGGGCGCGATGCGCTTATTCGACGAGGCCGCGGCCGAGGTTGCCAGCCAGTATCCAAACAGTGCCCTTGGCACCGCTACCGAGCACCGCCGAATCTTCGGTCCCGCGCCTGGCGCCTATGGCGCGGGGATACTTCCGCTCCTCGAAGCCGGCAACTGGCGCGACGACCGCGACTTGGCCGAGGTGTACTTGGCATGGTCGGGTTACGCCTACACCAGCGCGAAATTCGGGGAGCCGGCGCGCGAGTCGCTTTCTAAACGCCTGATGAACGCCGCAATCGGCATAAAGAACCAGGACAACCGCGAACATGACATCTTCGACTCGGATGACTATCTGCAGGATCATGGGGGGATGCTCGCGGCGATACGCTCTTTGACGGGTCGCGAGGCGATCGGATACTTCGGGGACTCGTCCAACCCGTCTGCGCCTAAGACGCGGACCATTGCCGAAGAGGCTGCTCGGGTGGTTCGCTCACGGGTCTTGAACCCGAAGTGGATTTCGGCGATGAAAAACCACGGGTACAAGGGCGCTTTTGAGCTCGCCGCCACGGTTGACTATCTCTATGGTTACGATGTGACGGCCAACGTAGTGAAGGACTGGATGTACTCAAGAGTCACCGAGGCGTATCTTCGCGATCCAGCGACGAGAAAGTTTCTTGAGGAGGTCAACCCCGATGCCGCCCACTCGATAGCGAGCCGTCTTATGGAGGCGATTTCCAGAGGCCTCTGGGAAGAACCATCCGACCAGGATCGAGAGCTGCTTTCGAGTGAAGTTCTCGCCCAGGACAAGCGACGGGAGTCGATGTGAAACCGGCCTTTCCCTTTAGCGCCGTAGTTGGCAACCAAGATCTCAAGTTGGCGCTGATACTGGCCGCGCTCGATCCCAAAATCGCCGGGGTGTTAATCGAAGGGGAGAAGGGAACTGCCAAGACTACCTTGGCTCGCGGCTTGGGAACGCTCTTGCCTCACCCGGGCAAATTCGTCGAGCTTCCCCTGGGCGTTACCGAAGACCGCGTCAAAGGCGCTCTTGACTTGACGCAGCTGGTAAAAGACCAGTCCGCAGTGCTCCGCCAGGGACTTTTGGGCGAGGCCAATGGCGGAGTCTTATATGTCGACGAAGTTAATCTTCTCGCCGACCACATCGTCGATATGGTTCTGGATGCGGCGGCAACCGGGGAAAACAAGATCGAACGCGATTCGATTTCTCTCTCAGAACCGTCGAATTTCGTTCTAATTGGTTCGATGAATAGCGAGGAGGGCTGGCTGCGGCCCCAACTTCTTGATCGCTTTGGCCTGTTTGTTAGGGCATCCGCGATAGGCGAGACGCAATCGCGTGTCGAAGCTACCAAGAGACGGCTTGAATTCGATGCTGACCCAGATGGCTTCACCAGCGCATATTCGAAAAGTGAGGCGGCAATAGCCGCAAAGATTATCGATGCACGGATCCAAAAGTCGAAGTCTCGTTTTGGCCTGCTGGCCGAGATGACTCCTGAATCGTGGGAAGCGATATCGAAAAAGATTGAAGAGATGCACTCAGGTTCGCTTCGCGCGGACTTGGTCCTGGTTCGAGGAGCGTGCGCTTACGCGTTTTGGATCGGCGACGAGGCGGTCACCTTAGAGCACGTCGAGGTGGTTGCGCCCTTCGTCTTCGCGCATCGTTCGCAGGACCAGGGCGCTCCGCCAAAGCCGCCTGTTCCTAGTCCTCAACCTCAGGGGCGAACCATGGATTCGTCGTCACAAGACCTCCCAGTCCAAAGCCCTGAAGGTGATGCCCAACAGGGGTCCAACTCAAGGGGCCGAGGGGCGGGTGGTGGTGCGGAGAGGGACTTCGATCCCCAGAGCTTTGGAGGCCTGCCGGAGGGATCTCGGTTCGAAGGGATGCTGAGATCTGATCGCCCGGCTCCGCCAGATCGCGTCGATCACGTGGTCCCAAGCCGCCGAGGAAATCCAGGTGTGGCCAACTTTACCAGCGGTGCCTCTGTTTCGTCTGAGCCCGTTGGGGTGACTGGCCAGGGTTCGATCGATGCTCTTGCGACGCTTCGTCACGGTATTACTCGCACATTTTCCAAGAGCGGCGAAGGGGAGTCCCGCGAGGTGGTGATCGACTACGAAGACTTTTATCGGAGTCTTCGATATGAGTACCAGGCGAGGCTGGTGGTTGTCGCGCTCGATACTTCCGGGTCGATGGGTCTCGAGAAGCGTATTTCATTGGCCCGCGAAGTTCTCGTGGGCATACTTGACGACTCGCATAAAAGGCGCAACAAAGTCTCGCTGGTGACCTTTGCGGGTCAGGACGCCAAGCTAGTACTGTCAAATGCCAGAAGCATGGAACTTTTGCAAAGAAAACTCTCCCAGCTCACCTCTGGGGGCCTCAGTCCTCTCGGCGCTGGTCTGAGCACAGCTCTCTTGGCTGCTTTGGCCGCCAAGGACTCTGGAATGCGCGCCGAAATTCTGGTGATTACCGACGGAAGAGCTACCTCAGACGAGGGAGATGCGATCGCGGACGCAAGCCGTGCCGCAAGATCGATCGCGTCCGCCGGCGTGGAGGTTACTTTCATCGATCTCGAGGTCGAGCATCCCCGGCTAAATTATTGCCAAAACTTCGCCGAGCTCGCCCGTGGACGTGTTGTGGAGGTTGCGCTTTAGGAAACGATGCACGAGGTCGGATCGGAAGAGGGCCACGATCGATCCGCCGACCAGGGAGTTGGTGTTCTCGGTCTAATGTGGTTCAGGCGCCTTGACTTTTGAAGGTAACGATGCGCAGGGAGGCATAATGGCGAGACCCTCACGTGGCTGGTTTGAGAAAATTCGAAGGGGGTCTTTGGCATGGGTGTCCGTGGCTTTGATGCTTGGATTCGCATACCAGGTCAACAATGGGGCGCCCGGTGCGCATTCGATCTCGAATTCGGCTCGCGTCTCCTATGTCGCTTCGGCGCAGAATCCTAGCTATAACGTCGCCCCCGCGGTTCCCTGGGGTCCCGTTTGCGGGTACTCCGGCCTCAACAATTCCGCGGTCTGCACCGACGTTATCGCCTACGACATTACCGTCGCGCGAGCCCTCGAGGGCGTCGGGCCTTTGCAGTTGCCGGTCAACTATTCGCTCCTCTCGCCCGCGAATCAGATCTACACGATACTTAATTTGGAGAGGACCGCACGGGGGCTAGCGCCGATATACGGAACGTTGGTTTCGCTGAATTCTACGGCGTCGGCTGGTGCTAACGCGGCTACCGATCCGACGGTCTCGGGATATGGCACTTACTCTTCGATTTGGGCCGGGAACGAGGTGAACGCCCTTGCCGCAGCCTACGACTGGCTGTATAACGACGGATGGAACGCAAACGGATCGACTCCGATGAACCTCAACTGCACTTCGGCGACGGCATCAGGATGCTGGGGCCATCGCGATGACATTTTGGCGAATATGTCCGGGAGCGGATACTCCAATATGGATGCTGGTGTTGGCGTCGCGTTTGGTGTCGGGGGATTCTCAACTTCGTTCGCCGCGGTTATGGTCGGAGACAGTGTTTCAGCTCCTTCGAGTTACGCTTTTACCTGGTCAAGCGAGGTTCCCAATATTCTCGTCTCCAACGGAGACGCACCGTTTTACGGTTCTGTGGGCGGATTCCCACTGAATAGGCCAATTGTCGCAATGGCCCGCAGCTACGACGGTCTCGGCTACTGGCTGGTAGCTTCGGATGGCGGAGTCTTCAGCTTCGGCGCTGCTACCTTCTACGGGTCCACCGGAAACCTGACCCTCAACAAACCAATCGTGGGCATGGCCGCCACCGCAGATGGCAAGGGCTACTGGCTGGTCGCCTCCGACGGCGGAGTCTTCAGCTTGGTTGACGC
>JAJYGZ010000048.1 GCA_021790495.1 Actinomycetes bacterium | reverse complement strand
TGCGCGAGACGCGTCTCCTCGACGCGGCGCACATCATCGACGACCGCGACGAGCAGGGGTACCCGCTGGTCAGCAACGGCCTCAGCCTCTGCTCGATCCACCACCGCGCGTTCGACCACGACCTCGTCGGCATCACCCCGGACTACGTCGTCAAGATCCGCGAATCGATACTTCAAGAGCACGACGGAGAGATGCTGCTCCATGGGTTGCAAAAGATGCACGGGAAAAAGATCGATCTGCCCCGCTCAATCCCGTCGCGGCCCGACAAGAGCCTGCTCGAAATCCGCTTCGAACAATTCTCCCGGCCTGCGTAGGCGGCGAGTTGGCATAGAGACGGAGTTCGTCGGAGCTTACAGTTCGAGCTTGGCGCGATCCGGCTTGCCTTGATAGACGACCTTCCCGAACCCGAGCGCGATCATGGTGTCGGCTATCTCGAGCAGCTCGGGAGAGTGGGTGGCGACCAGTATCGCCGCCCCTTCGCTACGCGCTTGTCTTATGAACCCGACCAGCGCGGTCTTGCCGGCCCCGTCAAGGCCGACATAAGGTTCATCCAGCACCAAAAGGCGAAAAGGACGAACCAGCCCCATCGAGAGCGAAGTCTTCTGGCGCTGGCCGCGCGAAAAACCCTGCGGAAGGCGAGCGGCAAGATCAGAGATCCCAAATCCGCCCAATAGTTCGTCAGCGCGCTCGGCGTAGTCTTCGCGCCCGCATATCCGAGCGGAAAACCCAAGATGCTCTCGAACGGTCAAATCTGGATAAAGCGCAGGATCGTCAAAGACTATCGAGGTCACAGCTCGGGCTTGACGCGATCCCGCGGTCGAACCGAGAATGTCGATACGGCCAGAATCGGGGGTGACCAATCCTGCTATGGTTTTTACCAGTGTCGTCTTGCCGGAGCCATTGGTGCCGACCAAGGCGACGATCGTGCCTTTGGCGATACTCAAGCTCACCTCGTCGAGCACCTTCTCGCCCTCGTAGCTCTTGGTGATCTTCTCAACCGCCAGAACCTGGCTACCCTTTGAAGTTTCAGCCAAAACAGTTACCGTCCAAGGGTCTCAATCCGCCTTCAACACCTTATGGCCGCGCAGCCAGGCCCAAGCGGCGAGGGGTAATATCAAGGCGAAAAATGCCGCCGACAATGCATCCGGTTCGGGCGGCCGGTTTGCCAGGGCCGCGCTGCGAGAATTGATGGCGGGAATCAGCCAGGCGCTGGCGATCGCCACGGGAATCAGCTCGATGAAGAACCCGAATGCCTGGGTCTCTGGCGTTAACAGGCCGACGATGCCCGGAGGCGCGCCCGAACGCACCGATGCGACCGCAGCGCCAAAAACAGCGCCAGCCCCCATCGCCAATGCAATTCCTTCGAGCACCAAAAGCGGAATGCCCGGAACCAACAGATGCACCACCGCGGCCTCGCCAAGCGCAAGTGCTACCGATATCGTCGCCGGCAACACCAGCAGCCGAGTGAGAAGCCAGCCGTCATCGACAGGGTAATTCACAAAGAGATCAGGCTTTTCGACCACCGAAGAGACCGAATCGGCGAGCTCCAGACCGGCCGCGAATACTGCTGGGACGGCGAGTAGGTAGATGGCCTTGGCTCCGACCCATCCTTGGGCGGCGAACCAGACCCCGGCCGAGCTCAGGAGCACCAGGCGCAGATAACGGCGCGGCGACCAATGCGCCAAATTGGAGGCGCTGCGCAAAAGCGGCGCCGAGCTCGGACTCGCAAGCGCGGACCAAAGCCCGCCGAGACCTTGGCGCGCACGATAACCGTCCTCGGAAAGAGCCCTGCTCAACACAATTACGCTACGCACGTCGCGTGCAGAAAGAGCGAAGCGAAGCCGAGAGACCAGCTCGGAGTGGCGCTCGATCCGTTCCAAATCTCCACGCGCTGAAATGACAATACCCACGGCGCAAATCAACAGCCAGATCGGCAGAGCGATCCATCCGCTATTGCCGTGCGAGAGGGGGGAGAGCGCTATGGATCCCGAAAGAGCGAAGGGGTCGTATTTGATGCCCTTGAAAATCGAAAAAGCTTCCCAACCCATCACGGCCAGGCCAACGAGATACCCGATGGGCTTTTTCACACGCAAGCCGAGCGCGAGCGTCGCACCGCTGCCATAGGCAAGGGCGACAACCAGGCCATAGGCGCCAAGGTAAACGGGCACCTCGAGGGCGTTCGACTTGAGCAGCGAGTGCGCGGCGATCCCCACCGCTACCCCGCCTGCAATGCCGATAAACCCGAAGTGCTCGAGGGCTCGAATCGCCTTTTTCCTGATCAGCCGCTCACGATTGAGCGGGGAGAGGAAGAGCATGCGAAGTTCGGCTCGAAAAAGAGCCACCGGACCGCCGCGCGTTCCAGCCATCAAGCCCATGAAAAGCGCCAGCGCCACCATAGCACCGGCGTAGTTGGCCCCATTGCGGCTAAGACTGGCGAGTTCTGACGCGGAGAAGGTAAAGAATTTCGAGCTGTTGGAGGCGACATCAACCACGATGCCCGCCACAATCACGGCAAAGTAGCCTTTGACGATGACGGTTAAAAAGTCGTTGTGCTCAATGAAGTGCGAGCGGCGCGCCCCGGAGAGGTCGCGTAGAACCGACCTCTCGCCAACAACGGTTGCCACTATCCCCCGGATACCTCGCGAATATTCTTGGACGAAGCCAAGAACGGCATCATTGCGCGAAGCTCGCGACCGACGGCCTCGATAGGATGCTCCTCGGCCTGTTTGCGCAGCTTGGCAAAGTTGGGCTGTCCAGCCTCGTTCTCATCCACCCACTCGCGGGCGAATTCACCGGAGCGAATCTCGTTCAGAACCTTCTTCATCTCGTCCTTCACGCCTGATCCGATCACGCGCGGACCGCGGGTGAGGCCTCCGTACTCCGCAGTCTCGGAAACCGAGAACCACATGCCGGAAAGTCCATGCTCATAAAGGAGATCAACGATCAGCTTGAGCTCATGGAGACACTCGAAATAAGCCGACTCCGGCTGGTACCCGGCTTCAACCAAAGTCTCGAATCCCGCTAGCACTAGGGAAGAGAGCCCTCCGCAAAGGACCGTCTGCTCACCAAAGAGATCGGTCTCGGTCTCCTCGGAAAAGGTGGTCTCGAGAACTCCCGCACGCGTCGAGCCGATGTGATGGGCATAGGAAAGCGCGAGCTCGCGAGCCGAGCCCGTCGCATCCTGGTGCACCGCAATCAGCGATGGAATGCCACCGCCTTCGGCATAGGTTCGGCGCAACAAGTGTCCAGGGCCCTTGGGCGCGACCATTGCCACGTCAAGGCCGGCGGCCGGGGATATCTGGCCATAGCGGATATTGAAGCCGTGCGCGAAGAGAACCGCGTCTCCGTCTGAGAGATTCGGGGCAATATCATCGTCATAGATCTTCTTTTGGGCGGTGTCGGGCGCCAGGATCATGACTACATTCGCCCACTTGCTTGCCTCGGCTACCGAAGCAGTCTTTAGGCCCCCGTCGGCGGCTTTTGCGGCCGACGACGAACCCGGCCGCAGACCGACCATAACTTCCACTCCAGAATCAGCGAGGTTGAGCGCATGCGCGTGTCCCTGTGACCCGTATCCGATAACCGCGACCTTCTTGCCGAGCAGCAATGAAGGATTTGCGTCGGCTTCGTAGAACATTTCAGCCATTTGGCTAGCTAGCCTTTCCTCTTGAAACTCCTGAACGCGGTCCCGAGCGATTGAGTTTGGCAAGAGCCACGCGCCCGGTCCGCTGCACCTCAACGATCCCGAAAATCTTGATCAGCTCCGTAAAGTCATCCAACTTTTCGGGTGTATCGGCCAACGCTAGTGTAAGGCGTTCGAGGCCCACGTCCAACACTTTCGCACCAAAGATGCCCGCCAACTCAAGGATCTGAGAGCGGGTCTGAACGTCCGCCGCAACGACTGCGAGAAGGAGCTCTTGCTCCACCGCGTCGAGAGGATCGATCTCGGTAATCTTGATCACGTTGATGAGCTTGTGGAGTTGCTTGGTGATCTGCTCGAGCGTGACCGACTCTAGGTCAACCACCACCGTTAGCCTGGAAAACCGCTCGTCGTCGGTGGGCGCAACTGCTAGCGAATAGATGTTGTACCCGCGCCGCGAAAAGAGCTGAGCCACGCGCGCCAACACTCCGGCACGGTTCTCGACCAAGACGGAAAGTACGTGATGGCTTATATCGCTTGAACTTCGACCGCCGGGAAGGCTTCTCGGCACGAAATTCGGTCCGGTACCGCTCAACTTGCACCCCCGTATTTGGGTCCAAGGACGATCTCGTCATTGGAAGCTCCAGATGGAACCATGGGAAAGACCTTCTCCCGCGAATCGATGCGAAACTCGATTACCACCGGCTTGTCATTAATTTCGTTCGCCTTTTCGATCGCCGGAGCTACCTCCTCTTGGGACTCGACCCGAAATGCGACGCAACCCATCGCCTCGGCCCACTTGACATAGTCCGGGAGGTCCGGCGAAAGGTAAACCTCGGAATATCGCTCCTGGTAGAACATCTCCTGCCACTGGCGCACCATGCCAAGGTACGCATTGTTGAGAAGGGCGATCTTCACGGGAATCCGCTCGGCCGAAGCCGTAACTAGTTCTTGGGCCGTCATCTGGAAACATCCGTCGCCATCGACTGCCCAGACCATCTTGTCAGGCCGGCCAACCTTGGCACCGATCGCGGCGGGAATCGCATATCCCATGGTTCCGAGACCGCCGGAGTTCACCCAGGTATTGGGGTGATTAAAGCGCCAGTACTGCGACGCCCACATCTGGTGCTGGCCAACGCCTGAGGCGAGTATCGTCCCGTCGGGGGTAAGCGAAGACAGCGTCTCCACCACGTACTGCGGCTTGAGCGAGCCGTCGGATGGATCGCGGTCATAACTTAGCGGATTAAGCTCCTGCCACGCCTGGATCTGGCGTATCCACCCTTCCAGGTCGGCTTGAGGCATCTCGCCCGCTTCTCCCCTATCAAGCGCTTCGATTAGATCTTCGATGACCAAGCGAACGTCTCCGACAATCGGCACATCGGGCTTGCGCACCTTGCCAAGCTCTGCCGGATCGATATCCACGTGTATTATCTTGGCTCCCGGGGCGAATCCGGACACCTTTCCGGTAACGCGGTCGTCAAAGCGTGCCCCCAGGGCGATGAGCAGGTCGGCCTTCTGCATCGCGGTCACTGCGGTATAGTTGCCGTGCATGCCTGGCATAGCCAAACAAAGCGGGTGATCGTCAGGGAACGCTCCTCGCGCCATCAAAGTAGTCACCACCGGGATTCCGGTTTTAGCAACCAACGCGGCCAACGCCGCCGAGCCGTTCGCCTTGAGGACTCCGCCCCCGACGTAGAAAACCGGACGCGAGGCCTCTTTGATCATCCGGGCGGCTGACGCTATTGAGCGCGGATGGCCTTTGGTATTGGGCTTGTAACCGGGAAGGTCTACGATTTCGGGCCAATACCAGTCCATCATCTGGTTGCTGACGTCCTTGGGAAGGTCGATGAGCACAGGGCCGGGCCGGCCCGTGGTGGCGACGTGGAAAGCCTCGGCGACGACTTCGGGCAGCTCCGAAGCGTCGGTCACGAGCCAATTGTGCTTGGTAATGCTCATGGTGATACCGGTGGTGTCGGCTTCTTGAAACGCATCGGTACCAATCGAGGACGTCGCTACCTGGCCGGTAATTACCACCATCGGGGTCGAGTCCATGTAGGCATTGGCGAGAGGCGTCACGATGTTCGTGGCGGCGGGCCCCGAGGTGACCATGGCGACCCCTGGCTTGTTGGTTGCCTGCGCATACCCTTCGGCCATATGGCCCGCGCCCTGCTCGTGGCGCACCAGGATATGGCGGATCGGCGAGTCTATAATCGGGTCGTACACCGGAAGTATCGCTCCTCCGGGCAGTCCGAACATCACCTCGACGCCCTGCATCTCAAGGCTCTTAATGAGCGCTTGGGCTCCGGTCAGCTTCATATCCTTGCTTCCTTTGCAATTTCGGTCTCTTGACGTAATCGTATCCGGGTCGGTTTTGGGTATAAAAAAACCTCCCGGTCGGGAGGTCAAGCAGCGCCGATGGGCAATGCCCTGGCGCTACTGAACTAGTACTACGATGGAAAACTCGCTTTTCATAGAACACCTATCCTAATAGTATTTCCTACGAGTTACAAGACGCCATATTTCGCCGCCTAGACCAACCCCGCAGTCCACGCCCGAATGGCAAACCAATTGCTAGGCGCTCGTTATCGCTCCGGTCTCCGCACCGAGAACCAACCTGGCGTACTTTGCCAGAACACCGCTGGTATAGCGCGGAGCCGGGTGCTTCAAATTTCCCAGGCGTGACGCCAATTCCTCGTCATCGACCATCAGGTCGATCGACTTATCATCTACGTCGATAACGATCCGGTCTCCATCGGCCACCAACGCGATCGGGCCGTTATCCACGGCCTCGGGGGCGACATGACCTACGCAAAAGCCATGGGTTCCGCCGCTAAAACGACCATCGGTAATAAGTGCGCAGTCGCTTCCCCGCCCGGCACCTTTGAGCGCTCCGGTGACCGCGAGCATCTCTCGCATTCCCGGACCGCCCTTTGGCCCTTCATAGCGGATCACCAGAACGGTATTGGGCTGGATCTCTCCGGCGAGTATCGCGTCCAGAGCCTTCTCTTCTCCATCGAACACCCTCGCCACGCCATCAAAATGGTACTGATCTAAACCGGCGACCTTGACGACCGAGCCTGCTGGAGCGAGCGACCCCTTCAAGATCGCAATTCCTCCAATGGCATTAATTGGATTCGAGAGAGGATGAATTACCACGCCGTCGGGATCCGGCGGGTTGATCTCGGCGAGATTCTCAGCTACGGTTCGCCCGGTTACGGTCATGCACTCGCCATCGATTAGTCCCGCTTCAAGAAGGTGACGCATCACGACCGGCACGCCGCCGATACGATCGATATCGCTCATGTGGAACTTGCCATGCGGCTTGGTGTCAGCCAGATGGGGAGTACGCGCCGCAATCCGGTTGAAGTCTTCGAGTTGCAGGTCGATATGGGCCTCGTTGGCGATGGCGAGGAGGTGCAGCACCGCATTGGTCGAACCGCCCAAAGCCATCACAACAGCAATTGCGTTCTCAAAAGCCGCCTTGGTCATGATCTGGCGGGGGCGTATTCCCTTGCGGAGCAACTCCACTACCGCTTCGCCGGAGCGAAACGCGTAGTCGAGCCGGCGTGAATCTACCGCCGGGGCCGAAGAGGAGCCGGGCAGCGCCATGCCGAGAGCCTCGGCCGCCGAAGCCATAGTGTTGGCGGTGAACATGCCGCCACACGATCCAATGGTCGGGCAAGCGCCCCTTTCGATAAGGGACAGCTCTGCATCGCTGAGCGATCCGGTCGCCCGAGCCCCCACCGCTTCGAACACCGAGACCAGGTCGATGGCGTTGCCATTCAAGCTTCCAGGCATAATCGATCCCCCGTAGAGGAACACGGTGGGCAGGTCCAGACGTGCGGCCGCCATCAACATTCCCGGCAGCGACTTGTCGCAGCCCGCCAACGCGACGAGACCGTCGAAACGCTCGGCGTGCATGACGACTTCTACCGAGTCCGCGATCACTTCGCGCGAGACCAACGACGCGCGCATGCCTTCGTGACCCATCGAGATCCCGTCCGAGACAGCAATGGTGACGAATTCCAGCGGATACCCGCCCGCGGTAAAGACGCCTTCTTTCGAGCGCTTGGCAAGCACATCAAGGGGCATATTGCACGGAGTGACCTCGTTCCAAGACGACGCCACGCCGACTTGAGGCTTGTCCCAATCCTGATCCGTCATGCCAACCGCGCGCAGCATCGCGCGGGCGGGCGCTTTGCGAAATCCTTCGGTGACCTCGCCGGAGCGGATCTTCATATTGTGGGGAGGTGTGGTGTCGTCACTTGGCTGCATGCTGTTAACAATATGGCCTCGTGCCGAACCGGCGGACACCCGATGGTGGGTTTCAAGTAGCAAGCTCCTCCGCTGGCGCGGCTGCTGGGCCCGCCAGCGCCGCAAGGGCCATGATAACCGCGATCCGCCCAAGCAAGTTGGATTCAAGTGTGTGGCGGGCGGCTTCCTGGCCTTCGGCGTGCCACACCGCCAAGGTAACGATGCCTGACATCAACAACAGCACCATGGACCGGTACCATGCCAGGCGGTCCGTTTTATCTCTAGATGCAATTGCCGCGCCTAGCCACAGAGCGGCAATTGCGAGTATTACACCGCGGGGAAAGAGCAGGTCGTCGATCAGACGTGAAACCCGCTGGTGCGCCGGCGCATAGAAGCGTACGCTTCCACTGGCATTATTAAAGACCTGCGGCGGCGACGCAAACGGCTCGAAAATGAGGTAGCTCGGGTGGAGTAAAAGAAACTCGGCGTAAGTCCGGGTCCCCGAGACAAAAAACCAGCGATTCAGGGAACGGAACTTGGGGGATCCGCGGTCATAGGAAACCACTTTCGCCTGGCCTCCAACTATCGGCGTCGCCACCGCCAGGGCGTCGATCAAGGTACCGTCGGGCATCCCATGCGCGCTAAAGAACGCGACTCGATCTGGAAACGGGAAGATCCGCACCGCAAAGACATCCCTAAGGTAAACGGCACCCCGTTTCGTTTGGCTCTCCAAGGCGAACGCTCCGATAGACAGCGCGAGCACAAGCGCCGCAGCCACATATTGCGGCCATTGTCGCGATCTCCCAATCACCGCGACCACAACAACAGCGCCGGCCAGCAAACCAAAAACCAGGATCTCGGCATCTCTAAGGAAAACAGCGAAGGCGCAGACAAGACCAAGGGCCGGGACTATTGCCCAGCGATCTTTAAGCGCGACCCATGCTGCCAAGGCGAACGCGTTAGCTGAAATCGTGAAACTCTCGGTAAGGATCGAGTAGTTCCAAAGCGATACCGGCTGCACCACGGCCATTAGCGCAATGGCGGCTCCGATCAGGTACCGCAGGGCGCCACCTCTCACCCGGCGAGCGACCACCGCCGCCAAGACGTCAAAACCTAGAATCGAAAATCCGCCCTGAAGTACGACCAAAGTTCGATCGTTGCTTACCCAACGAAGGAGAAGTGGATAGACGGGAGGGCGAGATTGTGAAAATATAGTCGAAAGTCGGACTTGAGATAACGTCTTATAGGCAATGGAATCTTGCCAAATTAACGGCGGACTCGAATGGAGGGGCAGCAGTACGT